>NZ_POUD01000079.1 GCF_003236395.1 Nonomuraea aridisoli
GCCCCGGTGGCCCCTGCCACACTTGTGCCCGCGGTTGTGGTGCGTAAGGAACGGAAGGAAGTGGCTGAAGTTGTTGTCGTCGTCGAAGACGTCGTCGCCGAAGTCGTCGTTCATGACGACGGGAAGGCCGGTGGCCGGCGTAGCGGCGGTGGCGGTGCTGGCACCGCCGGCGACCAGGGCGCCGGTCATGCCGGTGCCGATGGCGATTCCTGCGATAAGACTCTTGAGCTTGGGCATTGCGTTTTCCCCCTAAAGGATCGATTGCCCCGTTCTCGACGTTTCCGGGTACCTGTAACCAGGTTTTGGACGGCTACGGTGAGTCATCCGGTGGATGTCATTTCCGGGGCTGTGACCCAGCAAACGGGGATCACTCTATTTTGCAGTACATTAAGAGTCTTATTGCTTGGCTTAAAGATCTATCTCATGAAATGACATGAAATGTCCGATTCGAGCGGAAATGCGCAACGGCTCCAGGAGGTGCGGGCAGCCTCGGTCGACCGGCCTCTCGAATCCACGACTGAAAAGGCGAAACCGCGGCGCCCCGTGCGTACTGCTCCGAGAATGCGAAAGCGCGCGGATGCGTTACGGCGCCGATTTTCCCCGCCCCCGCGCGCGAGAATCGCGCGACTTGTCGTCAAAGGGTACGGCGGCGTTCGCCATTTGACCGGAGATGCGCCAGGCCGGCCGCTCCGGAGAAATGCCTTCCGCAAAAGTGCGGCCCCCGCCGACGGTCGATTCGCCGGCCTGGGCCGCTCATTACGGTGAGTGCCGGAGTCGTCACGGTGGGTGCCGCTGGAGACATGCTTTCCGACCCTGGTTGCCATAAACGGCATACGACAGGTTTTGCCGCGATCAGGACGTGTCAAGAGATCGCTTAGACCCCTATGTCGCGATATACACCGCTGCATCCGCGATGGTCAGCCGGACGCCGTGGGTGCGCCGCGCCGGCGGCGCACCCAGCGGTGTCACCGCGCCGGCACGGTCCGCTGCTCCCAGGAGAACACCTGCGGCGACTTCGGCTCGACGGTGACCCGCAGCCACTGGCTCGCGGTGTCGCCGAACGTCTCCAGCCGCGTCAGGTTCGGCACCCCCGCGTAGCCGGGCTCCGCCTCCTGCACGTGCTCGTCACCGTGCACCAGCATCACCGGCTTGCCGTACGCGCGAGCCCGCTCGACGATGCGCTCGCGGATCTCGGTGAACCCGGCGGCCTGCACGGGCTCGGCCTGCAGCATGAGCAGCACGCCCGGCGCGTCGGTGCGCCGGGCGGCGTCGAAGGCGGCGTCGATCCAGTCGAGCGCGGCGGCCTTGCGCGCCTCGTACTCGGCCGTGCGCGGCTCCGGCAGGTCGCCGCCGGGCAGCTCGCTCCAGGGCGCCAGGCCGTTGGAGCTGCCGACCACGTGCACCGTGGCGAAGACGACGCCCTTCTCGGTGAAGCGCACGTTCTCGACGTAGTCGCGGTGCCTCGGGTCGGCGGCCTGGGTCTCGACCTTCATCGCCCGGCCGCCGATCGTGCGCCCGGGGACCGGATAGAAGATGCGGCGGACCGCCTCCAGTCGTTCCGTGGGAAGGAAGCCGCCCGCGGCGGCGCGGTGGCAGTCGGTCCAGTCGTTGTCGCCGGGCGTCAGCACGAACGGGTCGTCGAACGTCCGGTACAACTTCGCCGTCGCGGTCAGGTGCGCGTCGTCGCAGGAGGTGGAGCCGCTCTTCACGTCTCCCGCGTGCAGGACGAGCCGGACGTCCCGGTCGGCGTCCACGTCGTCCACCAGGGCGGGGAACGCGGCCTCCTGCGCCTCGCCGTACGGGGTGTCGCCGAGGAGCGCGAAGGTGAACGAGGGCCCGGGGCTGGACGCGGCGCCGGCCGTGCCGGGTGCGGCGATGCCGCCGGCCAGCGCCGCGGCGATCGCCGCGGCCATGAGAAGGGGTTTACGCATGGACGCACCCTGTCCGGCCCCGGCCATCACCCGGTGACGCGCAGCCGAAGCCCCGGGGAAGGCGTCGCGAACGACGTCGATCATGGTGGGGGGTGGCCGACGGAGACTGAGCGCGATGTCCGTAATGTCGAGGAAGATGGGGCTGTCGTACCAGGTGGGGGAATCCGAGAGTGGCCGGCGACGATGAATATCGTGTGGGAACCGGGAAGAGGCGTACACGAAGGCGAGGAGGAGGACCCATGGTGGCGGAGCCGATCCCGCACTGGCCGGGACGCATGATCGGCTCGGTGCACGTGCGATCGACCCCCGAGGGCCCCGCCGAGCAGGCGGTGTTCGTGCACGGGCTGGCCGGTGCGGCGACCAACTGGACCGACCTCATGGACGAGCTCAAGGACACCGTCCAGGGGCACGCGCTCGACCTTCCCGGCGCGGGCTTCTCGCCCGCGCCCGACGACGGCGACTATTCCGTCCCCGCCCACGCGCGGGCGGTGATCGGCCTGCTTGAGCGGACGGGCCCGGCCCACGTGTTCGGCAACTCGCTGGGCGGCGCGGTCGCCGTCCGGGTCGCGGCGAGCCGTCCCGATCTCGTGCGCACGCTCACGCTCATCTCGCCGGCGCTGCCCGACCTGATCCCGAGGTACGGCCCCGTCCGCGTGGCGGCCGCCGCCGTGCCCAAGATCGGCGAATGGGTGACGGAACACCTGCGCATGCTCCCGGTCGAGCAGCGCATCCAGGCGTCGTTCGCCATGGTCTGGGCCAACATGGAGGCCGTCCACCCCATGCGACTGAAGGACGCCATCGAGGAGCAGCGCAGGCGCGACAGCCTGCCGCACGCCGGGCACGCCATGGTCGCCTCGGCGCGCGGCATCGTGGCCGAGTACTTCCGCCGCGGCCAGGACAATCTGTGGCGGCAGGCGGAGAAGGTCGAGGCGCCCACGCTGATCATCCACGGCCGCCACGACCGCCTGGTCCGGCCGGCGATGGCCAGGAAGGCGCACCGCGCGTTCCGCCACGTCCGGCTGGTGCTGCTGCCGACTGCGGGACACGTGGCGATGATGGAGATCCCGCAGGTCGTGGCCGCTGAGGCACGCCGTCTGATCGGTGAGACACGATTGGGGAATGCCCCACTGCCCGGCTAGGTTTCTAATGGAGATAAGACCCCCTGAAAACGGGAGCGTAGAAAGTGTCGTTGCCACCGCTGGTCGAGCCGGCTCCAGAGCTGACCGTCGACGAAGTGCGCCGCTACTCGCGCCACCTGATCATTCCCGACGTGGGCATGGCGGGGCAGAAGCGGCTGAAGAACGCCAAGGTGCTGTGTGTCGGCGCCGGGGGCCTGGGCTCGCCCGCGCTGATGTATCTCGCGGCGGCGGGCGTCGGCACCCTCGGCATCATCGACTTCGACGTCGTCGATGAGTCCAACCTGCAGCGCCAGATCATCCACGGTCAGTCCGACGTGGGCAGGCTGAAGGCCGAGAGCGCCGCCGCGTCGGTCCGCGAGATCAACCCGTACGTCGAGGTCGTGCTCCACAACACGGCGCTGACCACCGAGAACGTCATGGAGATCTTCTCGGGTTACGACCTCATCGTCGACGGCACCGACAACTTCGCCACGCGTTACATGGTGAACGACGCCGCGGTGCTGCTCGGCAAGCCGTACGTCTGGGGTTCGATCTACCGCTTCGACGGTCAGGCGAGCGTCTTCTGGGCCGAGCACGGTCCCTGCTACCGCTGCCTCTACCCCGAGCCCCCGCCTCCCGGCATGGTGCCGTCGTGCGCCGAGGGCGGCGTGCTCGGCGTGTTGTGCGCGTCGATCGGCTCCATCCAGGTCAACGAGGCCATCAAGCTGCTGACCGGCATCGGCGACCCGCTGGTCGGCCGGCTGATGATCTACGACGCCCTGGAGATGAAGTACCGCGACGTCAAGGTCCGCAAGGACCCCGAGTGCGTGCTGTGCGGCAAGAACCCGACGGTCACCGAGCTGCTCGATGACTACGAGGCGTTCTGCGGCGCGATCTCCGACGAGGCCGCCGAGGCCGCCACCGGCTCCACGATCACCGCGCAGGAGCTCAAGGCCATGCAGGACCGCGGCGACGAGATCTTCCTCGTCGACGTCCGCGAGCCCAACGAGTACGAGATCGTCAGCATCCCGGGCGCCACGCTGATCCCGAAGGGCGAGTTCCTCAACGGCTCGGCCCTGGAGAGGCTGCCCCAGGACAAGAAGATCGTGCTCCACTGCAAGTCGGGCGCCCGCTCGGCCGAGGCCCTCGCGGTCGTCAAGAACGCCGGCTTCTCCGACGCCGTCCACGTGGGCGGCGGCGTGCTGAGCTGGGTCAAGACCGTGGATCCGAGCCTGCCCTCCTACTGACGCGGATCGGGGGATGCGCCCCTGATCCTCAGGGAAAATCTGCGCTGAGGGACTGCCGCCGGGGTCTTGCGGGAAGCACGACGGGCGGCGGTCAGATGAGCAGGTTCCTTGTCAGGGGGTCAGACCGGTGAGATCCGCCCGCCCGTGGCCCACGCTCGTGGCGGCCTCCGCGCTGACGCTGGTCTGCGCGGTGGCCGCCGGAGTCGCGGGCAGCGCGGCGGGCACCGAGCTCACCCGCGGCCCGAGCACGGCCGAGCTGCACGCGGCGGCCGAGCGCGAGATCGCCGCCCGCTGGCGCACCTGGCCCGCGGGCCGCATCTTCCCCGCCACGCTGCCGTACTCGGCCGAGCAGGGCGGGCGCGAACGCGCCGGCCGGATCGGCATCTCGCCGCGCACCTCGTGCGCCGACTCCGTGGACGCCGCGGCGGCCAGGGCGCTGCGCCGGGCCGGGTGCCGGGGCGTGCTGCGGGCCACCTACATCGACGCGCTGCGCGGCGTGCTCGTCACCATCGGCGTGGTGGCGCTCCCCGACGAGCTGAGCGCCGTCCGCGCCAAGGCCGCCTTCGCCACGGGCGACAGGCCCACGCCCGGCCTGCGGCCGCTCGCCTTCCCCGGCACGGTCGCCGACCGGTTCACCGCCGACGTCCGCCAGTCGGGGTCGGTACGCCAGGCGGGGCCGTACCTCGTGCTGACCACGGCGGGTCAGGTGGACGGGCGGCCGGCGGACGCGGCGGGCGAGCCGCGGCCCGCGATCTTCGCCTTCGGCACCGAGATCGCCGAACGGGTCCTCAGCGAGCTCAGCACACCGCGGATGCCCGACTGCGCCTCGCGGGAGTGGCGGTGCTGAACCGGTTCGGGGTGGGCGTCGCGCTGGCGGGCGCGCTGCTGTTCACGGCGCCGCCCGCGCAGGCCGACGACGTACGCGGCGGGCAGCGGGCGGTGATCAAGACGCTGCGGCTCACCGAGGCGTGGCGGGTCAGCAAGGGCTCCGGGGTGACGGTGGCCGTGCTCGACTCGGGGGTCGATCCGCGCCACCGCGACCTGGCCGGCTCGGTACGCGTCGGTAAAGATTTCACCGAGGGCGCAAATCCGCCCGGCACGAGTCCGAGCAGGTTGCACGGCACGTACATGGCCTCGCTGATCGCCGGGCACGGTCACGGGCCTGGAGGAAAACGGGGGATCATCGGCGTCGCGCCCGAAGCGGACGTACTGTCGGTAAGGGTCATCCTGGAGGACGAGGAGCCCGGGTTCCGGGAGTTCAACTCCGACGAGCGCTTCGAGAACGTGGTGGCCCGGGGCATCCGCTACGCGGTCGACGAGGGAGCAGACGTCATCAACATGTCGATCTCCAAGCAGCTGGCGACCCGGGAGGAGCGTGCGGCCATCCGCTACGCCATCTCCAGGGGCGTCGTGCTGGTCGCCGCCGCGGGCAACGAGGGCGACAGGAAGACAGACGGCGCCTTCGCCCCCTACTCCTACCCGGCCGCATTCCCCGGGGTCGTCTCGGTCGGGGCGACCGACCGGCGGCTGCGCCGGGCGACGTTCTCCAACTGGAACTCCTCGGTGCTGGTGGCCGCGCCCGGCGTGGACATCATGGGCGCCGGGCCGGGCGACGAGTACTGGGTGGGCCGCGGCACGTCGCAGGCGACCGCGCTGGTGTCGGGCGTCGCCGCCCTCATTAAGGCCAAATATCCGGATATGTCGCCGCCGTTGGTGGCGCGGGCCCTCACCGACAGCGCCACCGACCGGCCCCCCGGCGGCTACGACACCGCCACCGGCTTCGGCGTCGTCAACGCCGCCAGGGCCCTGACCGAGGCGGCCCGGCTGGCCGGCCACACCGAGGTCGCGACCGGCCCCGAGACCCACAACCCGGCTCGCCCGCTGGCCGGTGGCCGCAAGGGCCCGGTCACGGTCGTCGTGCGCGACGACCGGCTCGTCACGGTCTACACGGCGATCTCCGCCGCGGCGGGCGTCGGCGCGCTGGCCTCGCTGTCCGTCATCTTCGTCCTGGTCAGACGGGTACGGCGGGAGCAGATGTCACAAGACGCATGATCCGCCTATCAAGGGGGACGAAATAGACAACTTCCCACATGAGTGGGAGCGACGAAGACGCGGGAACGAGGCGGTGGTGAAGAACCGTAGGACGACCACAGGGGGTCTACCGCGCGCCGGGGGAGGATCCGCCCAGCAACGGCGGAACCCGCTCGGCGCCGCAACCGGCCGCCGGCCGCGGGTGCGCACGTGGCCGGCGGTCGACTCCCGTGCTCGCACGGCCTCCCGGCAGCGTGCCGAGGTCACCTCCCTGCAGCAGGGTGTTCGCTACCGCCGCATGTTCGTGGCCCTGCTCAGCGTCGTCATCGTCGTGTCGTCCATGGTCGTGCTGCTCGGCACCGTCGGCCTGTTCGCCGAGACCCGCTCGCGCCCGCTCACCACGGCCGAGCAGGACCGCTACAAGCAGGAGGAGATCGCCCGGCGCTGGCAGGCCTGGCCCGCCACGGGCGTCTTCCCCGAAGAGGTGAAGTACTTCGGGCTCGACCGCGCCCAGCAGTACGCCCGCCGCGTCGGCATCGCCCCCGAGACCGAGTGCGCCAAGGGCGTGGACGCCCCCGTGGCCGGCATCCTGCGCGAGCACGGCTGCCGGACGCTGCTGCGGGCGACGTACATCGACCAGACGGCCTCGTTCGTCTTCACGATCGGGGTGGCCGTGCTGGAGGACGAGGAGTCCAGGGTCTCGGCGACCGACGAGCTCACCCAGGACGACCGGGTGGGCGTGCTGCCGGTCGCCTTCCCCGGCACGGTGACCGAGCGCTTCGGCCCCGACCAGCGCCAGCGCACCAGCTGGGTGGGCGCGGGGCCGTACATCGTCTTCTCCACGGGCGGTTACGCCGACGGGCGCACCCGCGCCGCGATCCCACCGGAGGAGATTCTGCACAGCGAGCTGTGGCCGGCCGCCAAGTCCATCGGCAACCAGATCGCCTACTTCCTCGCGGACCCGCCGAAGGTGCCGCCCTGCACTCAGGGGAACGTGTGCTGACCGTCGTACGCCTGGTCACGGCGTCCGTCCTCGCCTTCACGGGCACGGCCGCCGACCCCGTCAGAGACCAGCAGCAGTGGGTGCTCGACGCGCTCAACGTCGAGCGGGCCTGGACGTCGACCAGGGGCGAGGGGGTCACCGTCGCCGTCGTCGACAGCGCCGTGGACGCCGACGTCAAAGAGCTGAAGGGCCGCGTCACCGCCGGCCCCGACATGTCGGCGGGCGCCCTGCAGCGCGAGGTTCCGCCCGGCCGGCACGGCACCGCGATGGCGGGGCTCATCGCCGCCTCCGGCGAGGACGGCGGCTTGGTCGGCGTCGCGCCGGCGGCGCGCATCCTGTCGCTGCCCATGGCCATCGACGAGGAGCCCGGCTTCTCCGTGCCGCCCTTGGAGGAGGACGGCCCGGCCGCCGACAGCCCGCTCGCCCGCGCCCTGCGCTACGCCGCCAACCACGGCGCCCAGGTCGTGAGCATGTCCATCGGCTCGTACGGGCCGCTCCGGTCCGAGCGCGAGGCCGTCTCGTACGCGCTGGGCAAGGGCGTCGTGCTGGTCGCCGCCGTGGGCAACGACGGCCAGACCGCGTACGCCAGGGAGAAGAGCACCTCCTACTGGAGCTTCCCGGCCGGTTACCCGGGGGTCATCGGCGTGGCGGCCACCGACCGGCAGGGGCGCAGGGCGTCGTTCAGCAGCGACAACCTGTCGGTGCTGGTCTCCGCGCCGGGCGTCGAGGTGCCCGTGGTCAAGCGCGGCAGCGGCCACGAGCTGTCCGAGGGCACGAGCTCGGCCGCCGCGCTCGTGGCGGGCGTGGCGGCGCTCATCAAGTCGCGCCACCCCACTCTGCCGCCCGAGCAGGTCGCCCAGGCGCTGGTGGCCGGCGCCAAGGGCGGGCCCGCCGCCGGTTACGACGACCAGACCGGGTTCGGCGTGGTCGACGCCGCCGCCGCGCTCGACGCCGCCGGGCGGCTGACCGGGGCCAAGCGCAGCGTGGAGCCCGGCGTCAAACACTTCGGGGAGGGCGAGGACTCACCCGTGCCGACCCGTCCCGGGCCCGATCCGCTGCGGTTGGGCCTGTACGGCGGCGGCGTGCTCGTGGCGCTGGCCATGTTCTGCGGGGCCATCGTTCTGCTCAATCAGCGAAAAGAGTGAAAGATCCGCTATGGTCCCGCGTCATGGGATACGAGCTGCGGGTGGTGCGGGAGTCGCCACTCGCCTTCGCGGAGCTTGCGAAGGCCATAGCGCCGGCCGGATTCGAGCTGCGCGGATCTGACGAGATCGTGATCGGGCACGGCGGCGACGTGCACCCGGTGGCCCGATGGCGGGACCAGCTGGTCGGCGAGCCCGGCTCCGACTGGCAGGTGGCCCAGCTCCTGCGCCTGTCCACCGCCCTCGGCGCCCGGCTCGTGGGCGAGGACGGCGAAATCTACACCCTGCGCGACGGCGTCATGGAGGTCGAGGCCGCCGGATCCGTGACGGAGCTCGGCAAGTTCGACGAGATCATCGACTCGGGTCCCACGGCGTGGAGTCCCTGAACCCCTTCGCCGAGCGGGTGCTCGACCTGGTCGAACGCATCCCGCCGGGCAAGGTCATGGCGTACGGCGACATCGCCGAATACCTCGGCGAGGGCGGCCCGCGCCAGGTCGGCAGGGTGATGGCCGTGTGGGGCGGCGGCGTGCCGTGGTGGCGCGTCGTGCACGCCGACGGCACCGCGGCGGCCCCCGACCACCTGCGGGAGTGCCTGGCCCACTGGCGCGAGGAGGGCACGGCGCTGCGCGGCGAACGGGTGGACATGCGCCAGGCCCGCTGGGACGGGCGTTCAGCCGATTTTCAGTAACGACGCTGACCTGCGCCTTCGGCGAACCCGCGATTCCGTCGCATGTGACTCCCATTACCATGGGCTGAACACTGATGGCGGCCCGAAAGGCGGTGCCTCCCCATGGCCACCGGCGTCACAGCCCGCAGCCAGGGCGGCGATTCGCTCGCCGACCGCCTGAAGGCTGTCCAGGATCTGTGCGATCGTGGCGAGCCTCTCGAAGCGGTCATGCGAGCGGTCGGCCCCGGCGGTCGCGACGCCGCGTTCGACGACCAGGTTCTCAGCGGTCCCCTCGGGGCCCGCATCGACCTGGCGGTCAAGCGCGGCCCCGCGCGCCGCCGCGAGATGCTCGACCTCGTACGCCCCTACCTCGCGGGCGTCGACGCGCGCGTCAAACGCGACCTGCCCGTCGCCCGGCGCCTCATCTGCCACCTGATCGAGCACCGCCCCGACGACGAGCTCGTCGAGGGCGAGACGCTCGCCTCGGTGGTGGCCGCGGCGGCCGAGCCGGCCCAGCGCATCCGCAAGGGCCTGCGCTGGTACGCCGACCTGCCGCTGCGCGACGAGCTGCCGGCCGACCTCTACCGCCTGCGCCGCGCCGACCTGGCGCCGGTGACCCACATCGACGACATCGTCTGGGTCGACGGCAAGCTGCGCGTCACCGGCTTCGCCTACCTCGCCGGGCTCTCCGTGCGCAGCCGCCGCTTCAACATGGCGACCGTGGTGCTGCGCGGGCCGCGCTGGCTGCCGCCCATCCGCATGCGCACCCGCCGGGTGCTCGCCCCCGAGGCCACCCACGGCGCCCGCGAGCCCGGCTGCAACTACGACTGGTCCGGCTTCACCGCCGAGCTGCGCCCGTGGTCGCTGCGCTGGCGCGGCGGCGTGCGCGGGTTCGTCTCCGGGGCCCGCCGCCGCATGCGCCGCAGGCCGTCGGTGCCCGACGCCACGACGTGGCGCGCCGAGATCGTGTTCTGGAGCCGTGGCGCGCGGGCGACCGGCCTGCTGCGCGGCTCCTCCATCGGCCGTCCCGAGCGGCCCGCCGGGCTCCGCGTCAAGCAGGGCTGGTGGGTCAGGCCGGTCTGGACGTCCGACCGCGCTCTGCAGGTCGTGCTCCAGCCCAACCGGGCCGAGCTGACCGGCGTGCGGCTCGACGGCGAGCGCCTGGAGCTGAGGATCCACCTGCCCGGCCGCACGGTCACCAAGGGCCACGCCCGGCTCGGCGGCCACCGCATCGCCGCCGACTTCACCCCGTCCGGCGACGGCACCGACGTCGTGGTCGGCCTGGCCGTGCCGGCGCTGCTGCAGGAGAAGGACGGCCGGCGGCTATGGGTCGAGCCCAAGGGCGACCCGGCGGCCTCCGTCATGCTGGGCGACTCCACCGAGACCCGCTCGACGGTGGGCGACCGCGAGATCACCGTGCTGGGCGACCGCCGCGACCGCATCGTGATCTCGGCCCACCGCATCCGCCCGGTGATCACCTCGGCGGTCTGGGAGGGCTCCGCGCTCGTGCTGCGCGGTGACTACCCCGACGCGCCGGGGCCGCGCGCGCTGACGCTGCGCCACCGGTCCGGGCTGTCCTACCAGCTGCCGATGGAGCGCTCCGGCGCCGCGTTCTCCGTACGCGTGCAGCCGGGGGCGATGGACCGCTTCGGCGAGCCGGTGCCGCTGGCCTCCGGCACCTGGAGCATGTCGCTGCGCCACCCGTCCGGCGAGATCGTGCCGCTGCGGATGGATCACGCGGCCCTGTCCGGCCTCGACGAGGACCCACGCACGATCGGCGGTCACGTCTTCCGCATGATCTCCACGCGTTTCGACGTGCCGGTGATCACTTCCGAGGAGGACAGGCCGGCCGAGGAGCGCGGCGTGGCCGGCACCCACGTGCTGCGCCGGGTCTTCTACCCGGCCCAGCGCACCGAGCCGCTGCGCGAGTCGACCGTCTACGTCGTCAACGACGGCCGCCTCTACGCCGACAGCGTGCGCGCCGTCTACGAGGAGCGGTTGCGCCGGGGCGACGACCGCGAGCACATCTGGATCGTCAAGGACGGCGCGTTCGTGCCGCCGGGCGGCGCGACGGTCGTGCGCGCCGGCAGCCGCGAGCACCACGAGGCGCTGGCCAGGTCGCGTCACATCATCACCAACGCGTTCCTGCCGGTGTGGTTCCGCGCCCGCGAGGACCAGGTGGTCGTGCAGACCTGGCACGGCACCCCGGCCAAGTTCGTCGGCAACGACCAGGCCCACATGAATCGCGACCCCAGGCCGCCCATCTGGCACCGCCAGGCGGCCGAGGTGCGCGGATGGGATCTGCTGCTGTCGCAGTCGCCGTGGGCCACGCCGGTGCTGCGCAAGGCGTTCGGCTACAAGGGCGAGGTGCTGGAAGGCGGGCTGCCCCGCAACGACGTGCTCAACTCGCCCGACCGCGACGCGCTCGCCGCGGCCGTGCGCGAGCGGCTCGGGCTGGCCGAGGGCAAGCGCGTGGTGCTCTACGCGCCGACCTTCCGCGACTACGACCGCAAGAACGCCATGGTCAAGCTCGACCTGGCCAAGGCGCGGCAGGCGCTGGGCGCCGACCACGAGATCCTCGTACGCGCCCACCCGATGCAGGCCGCGCCCGCCGTCCCGGAGATCGCGCGCGACGTCACGACTTATCCGGACATCGCCGAGCTGCTGCTGGTGACCGACGTGCTGGTGACCGACTACTCGTCCGTCATGTTCGACTTCGCCAGCACAGGCCGCCCGATCATCCTGTACGGCTACGACCTGGCGAAATACTCCGCCAAGCGGGGCCTCTACCTCGACCTGGCGGAGCAGGGGCCCGGGCCGCTGCTGTCGACGTCGGCCGAGGTGATCGAGGCGCTGCGGTCGATCGACCAGGTGGCCGCCGCCACCGCCGACCGCTACGACGCCTTCCGTGCCACGTTCGCCCCCCGCGACGACGGCAAGGCCACGGCCAGGGTGGTCGACCGCCTCTTCGGCTGAGCGGCCGGTCCGGCGGGCGCAGGACCTGCCCGGACCGTGCCGCGGCCGGGGAACCCGTGACGCTGCGGGCGAACACGGGCGTCGGCGTGTCGCGAGAAATCCCGATATCTGCGCCGATACGGTAGGCGGATCGCGTGGGGAGACGGGGCAAGTCGGCACGATCTACCCCTGTGGTCTGGTGGAATCTAGAGCTGTGAGTGCTCAGACCTGGCGGTTGGTGCGCAGAGGATCCGGGGGGTCCGATGCGCCCCTTGTGCTCGACGAGCACCAGCGTGCCGTGGTCCAGCACGAGCGCGGGCCGCTGCTCGTCCTGGGCGGCCCCGGCACCGGCAAGACCACGACGATCGTCGAGAGCGTGGTCGACCGGATCGAGCGCCGGGGCGTCGACCCCGAGCGCGTGCTCATCCTCACCTTCAGCCGCAAGGCCGCCGAGGAGCTGCGCCGCCGCGTCACCGGCCGGCTGCGCCGTACCACCCGCACCCCGCTGGCCCTGACCTTCCACTCCTACGCGTACGCGCTGCTGCGCCGCGAGAGCGTGCTCGCGGGCAAGGCCCCGCCGCGCCTGCTCACCGGTCCTGAGCAACTGCTGGAGATCCGGCGGCTGCTCCACGGCGAGCTGGAGGGCGGCGCCCTCGACTGGCCCGTGTCGTTGCGCGAGCCGCTCAAGACCCGCGGGTTCGCCGAGGAGCTGCGCGACTTCCTGTCCCGGGCCAACGAGCGGGGGCTCGACGCCGAGCGGCTGATCGCGCTCGGCCGGATGCACGGGCGCGGCGACTGGGTGGCCGCCGGCCGGTTCGCCGAGCGCTACCAGGACCGCTTCGACCTCGCCCCCGAGGAGACCTACGACTACGCCGAGCTGGTCAGGGCCGCCTCCGCGCTGCTGGCCGACCCGCAGGTGCGCGAGCGCGAGCGGGCGGCGCACGAGGCGGTGTTCGTCGACGAGTACCAGGAGAGCGATCCGGCGCAGGAGCTGCTGCTGTCACAGCTGGCGGGCGACGGGCGCGACCTGGTCGTGGTCGGCGACCCCGACCAGTCGATCTACGGGTTCCGTGGTGCCGACGTGCAGGGCATCATGCGCTTCCCCGAGCGGTTCAGGAGGCTCGACGGGAGCGAGGCCCCGGTGCTGGCGCTGCGGGTGTCCCGCAGGAGCGGGGCCGACCTGCTGGAGGCCACGAGGCGGGTGGCGGCCCGGCTGCCGGTCGCGCCCGCTCCAGAGCACGACCAGCGCCACGGTCACCGTGAGCTGGCGCCGCCGCCCGAGGCCGACCCCGGCGAGGCGCGGGTGCTGCTGGCCGACAGCACGAGCCAGGAGGCCGCGATCGTGGCCGACACGCTGCGCCGCGCCCACCTGATCGACGGGGTGCCGTGGCACCGCATGGCGGTGCTGGTCCGCTCGGCCCGGCGGCAGGTGCCGCTGCTGCGGCGGGCGCTGGTCAACGCCGGCGTGCCGACGATGATCGCGGGCGACGAGGTGCCGATCGCGCAGGAGCCGGGCGTGCGGCCGCTGCTCACCATGTTGCGGGTGGCGCTGGACCCGTCCCAGCTCGACGAGGGGGTGGCCGAGGAGCTGCTGACCGGGCCGCTCGGCGGCACCGACATGATCGGCGTGCGCCGCCTCCGCCGCGCCCTCAAGATCGCCGAGAACGAAGCCGTGCACGGCGCTCCGGAGGTCGCCGGCGCGCCAGGAGCGGACGACGCGCGGAGCGCGGAGGACACCCCGCTCGCGCGCGACGCCCGGCCCGCCGAGGACGCCCGCCCGCCGGTCGAGGCCGGCGCCGCCGCGCCGTACCGGGACGACGAGGTACGCTCGACCGGTAGCGCGGACACGGGTGTTCCGGCCGACTCCGCGCCGGTGGGCGGTGATGCTCGCGATCGTGCGCCCGAAAGCGCGGACGCGCCGGTCCGGCCCCTTCCCGAAGGGGCGGCCGCGGTGAGCGAGGCGGCCGGTGCCGTGCTCGACGGTGAGGTGGTGGGGCGGCCCGGGGCGCGGTCCTCCGGGGAGTTGCTGGTGGCGGCGGTCGAGGACGCCCGGGAGCTCACCCGGGTGGAGCCGCACGTCGCGCTTCCGGCCGAGCGGGTGGCCCGGCTGCTCGCGGCCGCCCGGGAGAGCGCCGCGGGGCAGGGCACCGCCGAGGACGTCCTGTGGACGATCTGGCAGGGCAGCGGGCTGGCCGAGCGCTGGACGGAGCTCAGCCTGCAGGGCGGCCCCAGGGGCGCCCAGGCCGACCGCGACCTCGACGCCGTGGTGGCGTTGTTCGACCACGCGGCCAGGTTCGTCGACCGCATGCCCATGGCCGGCCCTGAGGTGTTCCTCGACGACCTCGCCGCCCAGGAGATCCCCGGCGACACGCTCGCCGAGCGGGCCCCCGACGGCGACGCCGTGCGCGTGCTGACCGCCCACCGCGCCAAGGGCCTCGAATGGGACGTCGTCGTGGTGGCCGGAGTGCAGGAGGGCGTCTGGCCCGACCTGCGGCTGCGCGGCTCGCTGCTGGGCATCGAAGACCTGGTCGAGGTGGTCGAGGGCGCCGAGCCCAACGCCGCCTCGCTGCACTCGAAGATGCTCGCCGAGGAGCGCCGGCTGTTCTACGTGGCGGTGACCAGGGCCAGGCGCAGGCTCGTGGTCACGGCCGTCGGCGGCGAGGACACCGACGAGCGCCCGTCCAGGTTCCTGGAGGAGCTGATGCCGGGCGCGGTCGAGCAGGCCACGGTCGACGACCGGGCCCGCTGGCTCAACATGCCGGCGCTGGTGGCCGACCTGCGCAGCGCGGTGACCGACCCGACGAAGCCCAGGAAGCTGCGGCAGCGGGCCGCCCGGCAGCTGGCCCGCCTGGCCGCCGCAGGGGTGCAGGGCGCCCACCCCAACGACTGGTACGCCCTCACCCCCATCTCCGACGACCGCCCGCTGAGCTGGCCCGACGGCGTGGTCAGCGTGTCCCCGTCGGCGGTCGAGAGCTTCACCAAGTGCGGCCTGCGCTGGCTGCTGGAGACGGCGGTCGGCGCGGCCGGCACCAGCACCGCCCAGGGCCTGGGCAACGTCATCCACGCCCTGGCCGTGCTGGCGGCCACCGACCTGCCCAGCGAAGACCTCCTGGGCAAGCGCCTCGACGAGGTGTGGAAGGAGCTCGACTTCGGCGGCGCCTGGTACAACCGCAAGCAGCGCAAGGTGGCCGAGCAGATGATCCGCAAGTTCCTGGCCTGGCACGAGGAGAATCCACGCGAGCTCAAGGCCATCGAGGAGTCGTTCACCGCCATGGTGTCCGAGGGCGTGCAGATCAAGGGCCGGGTCGACCGGGTGGAGGCCGACGACCAGGGCCGCGCGGTGATCATCGACCTCAAGACCGGCGGCTCCAAGCCCAAGGCGGGCGAGATCGACCGCCATCCGCAGCTCGGCGTCTACCAGCTCGCCGCCCTGCTCGGGGCCTTCGCCCGCCACGGCATGACCGAGCCGGGCGGCGCCGCGCTGGTGCAGCTCGGCAAGGCGGGCGGCAAGAACGCCGCGCTGGAGCAGCAGCAGGGCGCGCTGGCCGACGACAAGAACCCTCAGTGGGCCGAGGAGCTCGTCGACACCGTCGCGACCGGCATGTCGGGCCCGTTCTTCCAGGCCAAGGTCAACGACGGCTGCCGCACGTGCGCGGCCCGGGCGAGCTGCCCGGTCAACGACAACGGGGGCCAGGTGTGCTGACCCCCGCCGAGCTCGCCGAGAAACTCGGCATCCTGCCCCCCACCCCCGAACAGGCGGAGGTCATCGAGGCCCCGCTGGAGCCCATGGTCGTCATGGCCGGCGCCGGCTCGGGCAAGAGCGAGACGATGGCCGGGCGCGTGGTCTGGCTGGTCGCCAACGGCCTGGTCAGCCCGGCCAACGTGCTGGGCCTGACGTTCACCCGCAAGGCCGCCGCCGAGCTGGCCACCCGGGTCAGGGAGCGGCTCAACGGCCTGGTGGAGGCCGGGCTGCTCGCGCCGGGCGCGCTCGACGAGGAGCCGACGGTGTCCACCTACCACTCCTACGCGGCCCGCCTGGTCACCGACCACGCGCTGCGCGAGGGCCTGGAGCCGACGATGCGCCTGGTCACGCCGGCCGTGTCCTGGCAGCTGGCCTCGCGGGTGGTGGCGATGTACGACGGGCCGATGGACAAGATCGAGCTGGGCCCGCCCTCGGTCACCGCCGCCGTGCTGGAGCTGGCCGGGGAGCTGTCGGAGCATCTGCGCACGCCCGCCGACGTGCGGCGGGTGGGGGAGTGGCTGCGCGAGCGCCTCGACGCGCTGCCGGGCCGCCCGATCGTCGCCCAGAAGCGGCCGGTCACCGTCCAGGCGGCCAGGGAGCAGCTGCTGCCGCTGGTGGAGGCGTACGAACGGCTCAAGCGGCAGCGCGAGGTCATCGACTACGGCGACCAGATGTCGCTGGCGGCCAGGATCGCGGCCAACCACAAGGAGGTCGGCGAGATCGAGCGCGGCCGCTACTCCGTGGTCCTGCTCGACGAATACCAGGACACCAGCCACGCCCAGCTCGTCCTGCTCCGCTCGCTCTTCGGCGGCGGCCACCCGGTCACCGCGGTCGGCGACCCGTGCCAGTCGATCTACGGTTGGCGCGGCGCCTCGGCGGGCAACCTGCGCCGCTTCCCGCGCGACTTCCCGGCCCGCACGGGCGAGCCCGCGCCGATCCGCCAGCTCAGCGTGAGCTTCCGCAACGGCGACCGCGTCCTCGACGTGGCGGCCCGCGTGCAGCTGCCGCTGCGCATGGAGGCCCGCGAGGTGCCCGTGCTGGTGCCCGGCCCCAACCGGGTCGATCGGGGCCGCGTCTCGTGCGCGTTCCACGAGACGGCCGAGGACGAGGCGAAGTGGATCGCCGACGGCATCGCGAGGATCCTCGGCCAGGAGAGCGCCCCCGACGGCCTACCCTGGGGCGACAGGGAGCGCAAGAAGACCCTCGCCCTCCAGCCTCAGGACATCGCCATCCTGGCCCGCAAGCGCTCGCAGTTCCCGGTGATCCGCCGCGCCCTGGAGGATCGCGACATCCCGGTCGAGGTAGTCGGCCTCGGCGGCCTGCTCACCGTGCCGGAGGTGAGCGACATCGTGGCCACCCTGCGCGTCCTGTACGACGCCACGGCCGGCGACGCGCTGGCCCGGCTGCTGGCCGGGCCGCGCTGGCGGATCGGCCCGGCCGACCTGCGGGCGCTCGGCGAGCACGCCAGACAGCTGGCCCGCGAGCTGAGCGAGAGCCACCGCGAGGAAGACCCGCTCCACCAGGTCGTGGCCGACATGGCCGAGGAGCGCGGCAGCCTGGTCGACGCGCTCGACGAGCTGCCCGACCGGCCCGAGTGGCTGGAGGAGTACAGCCCGCTGGCCCGCACGCGGCTGGTCGCGTTCGCCCACGAGCTGCGCCAGCTGCGGGCGCACACCGCGCAGCCGCTGCCCGACCTGATCAGCGAGGTGGAGCGCCGGCTCGGCCTCGACATCGAGGTGGCCGCGCGCAGCGGCACGGCGGGGGCGTTCGCGGCGCGGGCCGACCTCGACGCGTTCCTCGACGCGGCCTCCAGGTTCGCGGGCGACGCCGAAGACCCGACTCTCGGGGCGTTCCTGGCCTATCTGCAGGCTGCGGAGAGCGAGGAGTTCGGGCTGGAGGCAGGCCGGGTCGGCGAGAGCAACAGCGTCAAGCTGATGACCGTGCACGCCTCCAAGGGCCTGGAGTGGCCGGTCGTGGTGGTGCCGGGCCTGTCACAGCTGGTCAGCTCGAAGGGCACGATCGCGACCGGCAGCATCTTCCCCGCCACCCCGGTCGTGAACGGCCGCTGGACCGACAACCCGCGCAAGCTGCCCTACGCGCTGCGCGGCGACGCCGCCGACCTGCCGAGGCTGTCCGGGCTGAGCAAGGAGGAGCTGGCCGCGTTCGAGGAGCACTGCCGCGAGCGCGACCTGATGGAGGAGCGCAGGCTCGCCTACGTCGCGGTCACCCGCGCCCACTACCAGCTCATCGCCTCCGGCTACCGCTGGGGCACGGCCACCAAGCCGCTGGAGCCGTCCGACTTCCTGCTGGAGATCCGCGACGTCGCCGACCGCGTCACGGTCTGGGCGGCCGACCAGCCGGCGGGCGCGGCCAACCCGCTGCTGGCCGAGCCGCCCGAGGCCGTCTGGCCGGTCACGCCCGAGGGCCTGCGGTACGAGTCCGTCCTCGACGGCGCCCGCCTGGTCGAGGACGCCCTGGCGGGCGGTCTCGCCGAGGACGATGACGACGACGAGCCGCTGCGCGCCTTCGAGGAGGAGCGGCTGCGGGCCTGGGAGCGCGACACCGACCTGTTGCTGCGCGAGCGCGAGCTGCACCGCCGCCGCCCCGCGACGATCGTGGAGCTGCCCGCCAAACTGACCGTGTCGTCGCTGGTCACGCTGGCGCAGGACCCTGGCGAGCTGGCCCGCCGCATCCGCCGCCCGGTCCCGGTCAAGCCGGCGCCGCTGGCCCGGCGCGGCACGTCGTTCCACAAGTGGCTGGAGACCCGGTGGGACCAGCAGCGGCTCATCGACGACCTGGAGCTGTACGACGAGGAGCTCGAGGAGACCGACGTGCGGCTGGCGGAGCTGCAGGAGCGCTTCGAGCAGAGCGAGTGGGCCGAGCGGCGGCCGATCGACCTGGAGGTGCCGTTCGAGACCATGATCGCCGACCGGCTGGTGCGCGGCCGCATGGACGCCGTCTTCGAGCGGCCGGGCGGCGGCTACGAGGTGGTCGACTGGAAGACCGGCGAGCCGCCCAGGGGCAAGGCGGCGCGGGCGGCGTCGGTGCAGCTGGCGGCCTACCGGCTGGCCTGGTCCCATCTGGCGGGGGTGCCGCTGGAGGAGGTGGGGGCGGCCTTCCACTACGTCCGCGCCAACCGCACCGTCCGCCCGGTCGACCTGCTCGACGGCGACGGCCTGGTCGCGCTGATCGAGAGGGTCAGGCGCGCAGATGGTGGAACGCCGGCTTCGGGTGCATGAGGAAGTCGTGGTGGGAGATGTTCCAGGCGTAGGCCCCGGCCATCTCGAACACCACGGTGTCGCCCACGCGGACCGAGGTCACGACCCGCTGGGCGAGCACGTCCTTCGGGGTGCACAACTGGCCGACGAACGTGACCGGCTCGTCCGTCACGCCCGGCCCGCCGCTGGTGTGCAGGCCGGTGGGCAGGATCGTGAACGGCTGGTCGTGCCCCTTCGTCGCGGGGGTGCGCAGGTGGTGGGTGCCCCCGAGCACGATCGCGTACGCCTGGCCGCGCACCCGTTTCACGTCCACCACCCTGGTCACGTAGCAGCCGCAGTAGACGGTCAGCGCCCGGCCCGGCTCGATCCGCAACCGCCTGCCCCGCCCGAGTGACGCGAGGCCCGCGCCGTAGGCCGCCCAGTCGAACCGGGCCTGCGGCGCCGCGTACGACACCGCCATCCCGCCCCCCAGATTGACCTCCTCGTACGGCTGCTCCAGCAGCGCCCGCGCCAGCTCCAGCAACTGGGGCGCCTCCAGCCCGCTGGCCAGGTGGGCGTGCAGCCCGCGCAGCCGCACCCGGTCGCCGAACAACGGCAGGCACGCGGCGATCCCGTCCTCGTCCATCCCGAACGGCCCGCTCATCGTCAGCGCGGCGCCCTCGACCGGCAGGTCCGGGTTCAGCCGGAGCAGCACGTCGGCCTCCAGCCCGGTGTCGATCAGGCGGCGCAGCTCGTTCGGCGACTCGACGTGGATACGGTGGTGCGGCAGCCGCAGCTCGGCGTCGGTCTTGCCGGGCCCGCCCAGCGCCACCGGCATGCCGGGGAACAGCGCGGTGACGTGCGCGTGCTCGCCCGCCGACGACACCTCGAACCCGTCCACGTGCGCGGCCAGCACGCGCAGCAGCTCCGGGTCGGGGTTGGCCTTGACGGCGTAGTACAGCTCCACGCCCGCCACCGCCCGCCGCACGGACGCGGCGTGCTCGTCGAGGGCGGGCAGGTCGTAGAGGTAGGCCGGCACCTCGCCGAGCCGCAGGGCGGCCTCCCGGACGCGCGGGCCGATCACGCGAGCGGGTTCGCGATCGGCACGTACCCGGCGGCGCGGTCGGCCGCCCTGGCCCAGCGCACGCCCAGG
This sequence comes from Nonomuraea aridisoli, assembly GCF_003236395.1. Taxonomy (GTDB): domain Bacteria; phylum Actinomycetota; class Actinomycetes; order Streptosporangiales; family Streptosporangiaceae; genus Nonomuraea; species Nonomuraea aridisoli. Next base: position 20,187 of record NZ_POUD01000079.1, read on the forward strand.
TTGGCCTTGGCGGGCAGCGGCGCGCCGGCCAGCAGGTCCGACAGCGGCAGCGGCCGGCCCAGGTCGGCGGCCTGGCGGGCGAACAGGTCGCGGGCGATCCGCCACAGGTCGCGCAGCAGCCCGTCGTCAGGCCCCGCGACGGTGGCGGCGATCTCGGTGAGGTGGTTGACGAGCAGGCAGTAGACCACCCGGGCCCAGCCGCGCTCGGCGTCGTACGTGAGCGCCCCGGCCACGTCGGGGTCGAGCCCGGCGAGGTCGTGGCGGCCGGCGACCAGCTTGGTGCCCTCCAGGTCGCGGAAGACCGCCTCGACGGGCAGGCCGGTGGCGTCCAGGCCGACGAGCACGTTCTGCAGGTGAGGCTCCAGCACCACGCCGTACGCGAAGTACAGCTCCAGCACCGGAAGCGCCACCACCGACACGTACGCCCGCCACCACGCCCGAGGGTCGCCGGCGGGAGCCCGCAGGGCCACGGCGCCGGCCAGCACCGGGGTGACGCCGGGGGAGCAGACCGCCCAGGGGCCGCGCCGGACGATCACGCCGAGCCCCTCGTGCAGCCGGGTGCCGAGGGCGGCCGTCCGGTAGCCGGGCTCGGGCAGCCAGCGGGTGGCCGGATGCCGCCGCGCGACGGCCTCGAAGATCGGCGTCAGGCGCTCGGTCAGCTCCACGGCCCCGGCCAGCTCGTACCAGGCGTTCTTGCGCACGCAGTTGGTGATCCGTACGTCCAGGGAGAACTTCAGGCAGACCCCCGCCTCCGGGGCGTACACCGTGCGCACCGACGACGTCGGCGTCACCACCGGGCCGGGCCCCAGGTCCACGAGATCGGCCCCGAACACGGGCCGCAGCAGGTCCAGCTGCCAGGGGTGGGCGGGCAGCAGCCGGTACCCGGCGGGCGCCCCATCAAGTGCACCGCCGAGCGCGTCGAGCGCACCCACCTCACCGCCCTCCGCGAGCACGTCCTCGCGGACGCCGAGCAGCCGGAGCGGGAACTCGGCGTGGGCCTCGGGGGCGTAGCGCAGCCAGCCGTCCCCGCCGCGCGCCTTCGGGCTCGGATGGAACGGATGCCCGTGGACCAGCGCCTGCTCCGAGGCCAGCCACGGATCGGCGGGCGGGACGGCTCCGGCCCTGGCCCGCACGATCGCCGCCACCGCCTCCCTGCTGGCGGCCACCTGCCCGGCGAACTCGCCGTTGTGCCCCTGCAGCTCGGCCTCGACCAGCTCGACCAGCTCCTCGGTGGTCAGCGGCCGCCAGACGCCCGACTCCAGGCGCTCGGCGGGGCCGTCGAACCGCAGCGCCGCGCCCCCGTGCGTGCGCACCCGCAGCAGCGTGCCCGCCACCCGCAGCAGCAGGTTCGGCGGCGCCGGCCACACCAGGCCGCGCGGCCCGGCCACCTCCCGCACGCAGCAGCGCAGCAGCGCCGCCAGCGTCGCCTCCTCGGCCAGGTCGTCTTCGACGGCCGGGCCTGAGGCCGCGTCGAGGGTCAGTCCGTGCATTCACGTTCTCCTCAGGTAGTTGGGCCCGCTGGTGCCGTAGAACTTGTTGACGTCACGCGCGCCGGAGCGCTCCTTCGACATGAGCGTCCCGGCGGTGATCATGGATTTGCCGGTGAGCCGGGCCGCGTCGAGCGTCCTGGCCCGCAGCAGCCGCGCCATGGGGTCGTCGCCGTACGCGTCCAGCGCCTCGGCGAGGGTGTCGCGCAGCAGCGTGGCGGCCGCGTCGTGCGGCACCGCCGCGAACGTCACCGCGGCGGCGGCCAGGTGCAGGGTGATGGTCACGAACACGTCGGCCAGCGCGTGGGGGTCGTCGGTCAGCATGCGCTCGTCGGCGAAGTCCGGCACCGCGATCCCGGCGGCCGCGAGCCGGGCGGGCGAGGCCAGCAGGCCGTCGTTGTCCTTGACGAGCAGGCGCAGCCGGTCACCCTGGACGAGCAGGGCGAGGTTCTGCTGGTGGGCTTCGAGGGCGACGCCGTACCGGACGAAGAGCCGTACGTTCCAGCGCAGCAGCAGCCGCAGGTAGGCGGGCAGCACGTCGCCCAGCCCGGCGAGCACGCCGGGCGCGTTGAGCGCGGCGACCGGCACGATCGTGCCCTCGGGCAGCCGCCTGACCATCCAGGCGAGGTACTCGTGCCCGGCGTGCGCGTACGTCTGCTCGTCGGCGAGCACCACGTCCGGGTCGGCCAGCTCGCGCAGCAGCAGCTCGGCGCGGGCCCCGTCGTCGAGGGTGCCCGGCTTGATCGAGCGCCGGTTCCTGACGCCGAGGGTGCTGACCGGGAGGGGCAGCTTGAGGTGCAGGCGCGGCCCGGCCTCGACCGTGCGCATCGACAGGGTGGGCCGCACGGTGACGGCCTCGCCGTCCAGCATCCGCACCCCGTCGATCTTCCGCACCTCGTTCACGGTCAGCGGGTGCACGGGGAAGAGCGCCTCGCCGGCGCCGGCCGTGATGCCTTCCGGCAGGAGAGCAGCGGGCAGGTCCGCGGCGCCCGGCCGCAGCATGCGGCGCGGCACCGCCGCCCACCGCAGGTCGAACGAGGGCCCGAACTCCGGCGCGTACGCGAGCAGGTCGTCCTCCGACAGCCCGGCCCGCGCCCGCGACGTCGGGTAGACCGGATGGTCGGCGAACGCCGCCAGCGTCTCGTACGACGGCCCCGCCCGCAGCACCTCCTCCGCCCGCGCGTCGTGCAGCTCCAGCGCCGTCAGCGCCGCCAGGCACTCCTCGAAGAACGCCGCCACCCCTTCGGCGTCGGCCGGGTCGGCCGCCTCGGCCAGCGTCTCCAGCACCTGCTCCAGCCCCAGCCGCTCGTCCGGCGCGACCACGAAGTCCTGGAACAACACGCCCGGCACGAGGCGCACCCAGCGCCCGTCGGCGAGCGTCAGCCCGACGCCGTCCCTGGTCCGCGCCACCCGGGAGGCCAGCCCGCCGTAGTCCTCGCGCACCAGCGCGTCGAGCACCCGGGCGGCCAGGTACGCCTCCCGACCGCTCATTCGACCACCCACGGCCGGGCGGCCCGGTAGCCGGCGATGGCGGCGTCCACCCGCTCCCGGTCGGGGCCGACCGCGCGGAGCACGCCGAGGTAGTCGCGGTTGGTGTGGGTGAGGGAGACGACGTCGCCGACGGCGCGCAGCGGCCGGTGCCACAGCCGTACGCCGCCGCTGTCGACCGACTCGTGCCCGGGCGCCTCCTTGACGGTGCCCGGCCGGTCGGCGACCAGGCTGACGGCGCTGCCGTACGCGGTCGCCGGGGGCGGGGCGGGCGCCCGGTCACCGAGGTGCACCCGCAGGATCCACTCGAAAAGCGGCACCCCGAGCACGTCGGCGAGCAGGAAGTCGCAGTGGTCGCCGATCACCCGGTAGTTCACCTCGACGATGCGCGGCCCGCGCGAGGTGACGACGTACTCGGTGTGGCAGGCTCCGAAGCCCACCCCGAGCGCCCGCAGCGCCGCGAGGACGTGCTCGTGCGGCCCGTCGGGCGCCCAGTCGAGCCGTTCCTCCACGAAGTGCGGCAGCGGCCCCAGCGTCGTCGCGAACCCGCCCAGCACCCGCAGCCCCGAGTCGTCCCCCAGGGTCTCCAGCGTGCGCAGCGGCCCGTCGAGGTACTCCTCCACGACCAGCGCCTCGCCCGGCCGCCGCTTCCTGACCTCCGCCACGGCCGCGGCCAGGTCGTCCTCGACGAACGCGACGTCCTCGCTGGCCACCCCTTCGCGCGGCTTGACCACCACCGGGTACGGCACCCGCTCGGGCACCGGGTCCCCCGGCCCCAGCCGTACGGAGAAGACCTCCTCGACGCCCGCGTGCGCCAGCCGGCGGCGCGTCAGGAACTTGTTCTTGGCCGCCGCGCACGCCCGCCAGTCCTTGCCCGGCAGCCCGAAGTAGCCGGCGGCCAGCGCGGTCTCGGCCTGCAGATGGTCGGAGTTGGAGAAGATCGCGTCCGGCCTGCCCAGGTGCTCGATCGTGTCGATGAGGGCCCGCGGGTCGCGTACGTCGCAGCCCACCGCACCCGGATGCCGGTCCGGCCGGTCGGTGAGCACGGTCACCTCGCAGCCGAGCGCCCGCGCCGCGGGCAGGAAGCCGTCCGTCACCGAGTCGGTCGGCTTGAGCGCGGTCAGGTAGAGCCGCAACGCGGAAGCACCCCCGGGAGATCAGGTAAGGCTAACCTAACCCGACGCATCCTAGCCTCACGGAGATCGTCTTGGGGCCGGATACCGTAATCGGAGGCTAACCGCGTGGTCATAGGATGACAGGGGACTTCTGGGAGGGGGCGGCCAGTGGAGACGACCGCGGAGGCACAACTCATCGGACCACTGCTACTCGCACGCGGCACCATCGACCGCTCGTCGGCGTTGCGCGCCGACGAGCAGTGGCTGGAGCGGGCCTGGTCCGACCCGGCGGCCCGGGTGCTGGTGATCGACAACGGTCACACGCTGGTGCGGCGCACGGGCGACGAGGTGCACGCGGTGCTCTACCCGACGGCCGAGGCCCCGCCGGGGCCGCGCTTCCTGCTGGGCGTCGAGGCCGGGGTCGCCTACTTCGCGGTGGCCGCGCCGCTGCCCGGCACCCCCAAGGGCGACGTCAACGGCCGCGTGACCGTCCCGATGGGCCTGCGTGACGCCCCCGAGGGGCAGCCGGTGGCGGCCGGGCTGCGCCAGGTCGGCGGCCTGCTCGGCGACCGTGACGCGGGCCTGCTGGTCTTCGCCGTCGCGCTGGACGCCTGGCATTCGACCCACCAGTACTGCCCGCGCTGCGGCGCCATGACGACCGTGCAGTCCGGCGGCCACGTCCGGGTCTGCCCCGACGACGGCAGCCAGCACTTCCCGCGCGTCGACCCCGCCGTGATCATGCTGGTCCGCGACGAGGCCGACCGCTGCCTGCTGGCCCGCGGTCCGCAGTGGCCGGAGGGACGGCTGTCGATCCTGGCGGGCTTCGTGGAGGCGGGCGAGTCGCTGGAGGCCGCCGTCGTGCGCGAGGTCGCCGAAGAGGTCGGCATCACCGTCACCCGGCCGCGCTATCTCGGCAGCCAGCCATGGCCGTTCCCGCGCAGCCTCATGCTGGGCTTCTTCGCCGACGCCACGTCCACCACGCTCACGCCCGACGACGACGAGATCGCCGAGGCCCGGTGGTTCACGCGGGAGCAGCTGGCGCAGGCCCTGAAGTCGGGCGAGCTGCGCCTGCCGCCCCGCGTGTCGATCGCCCGCCGCCTGATCGAGACCTGGTACGGCGGCGAGCTCGTCGGCGACTGGTGAGGGTCAGACCCCGAGCAGCGCCTTGACCTCGAGGGCCGAGGGGTTGGTCCGCACCACCCGGCCGTCCGGGGTGTCGATCACCACGGTCGGCACCGTCTGGTTGCCGTTGTTGACGCTCATCACGAACTCCGCGGCCGACGGGTCCTTCTCGATGTCGATCTCGTCGAACGCGATGCCGTCGCGCTTCAGCTGAGACTTGAGCCGCTTGCAGGGGCCGCACCAGGTAGTGCTGTAAACGGTGAGCGCCATGTTGGGGATACCCTCCAAGGTCATGAAAAGGGGCGTCGGGTGCAACAACCCGACGATCGCCGTTAATCCCATACCCCGTACGGGCGTCTAGCCGATGCGGCCGGCGATCCACGCCTGCACGCGCTCGGCCATGCCCGGCTCACGGTAGACCTCCGTGCTGTGCTTGACGCCGGGCGCCGTGATGACGGTCACCGGCACGCCCACCTGGCCCATCATCTTCTTCAGCAGCTGGCTCTGCACCGGCGGCACGAACTCCTTGTCGGAGTGCACGGTGAGCATCGGAGCGTCCTTCGGGCTGGCGTGCCAGGCCACCTCCATGCTGGCCCAGACCCGCGAGCACTTCCCCTTGGGCGAGCCGCAGCCGGCCAGCTTGATCGCGGACGTGCGCAGCTTGCGCTTGGCGGCCTCGGTGGCCTTCTCGCCGTCGGAGTAGGCGCGCAGCGGCGAGATGATCGGCGACATGCCGACCACGCCCTTGAGCCCGTTGATGCCGTCGCCGTACGTGCCGACGGCCGCCGCGATGTGACCGCCCGCGGAGAACCCGACCACCACGTAGTTGCCCGGGTCGAACGCCCACTGGTCGGCGTTCTTGCGCGCCAGGGCGATCGCCGCGAGGGCGTCGGCGCGCTGCGCCGGCCAGGCCGCGTCGCCCGACAGGCGGTAGTTGAGGTTGAAGACCGTGTAGCCCATGTCGGCGTAGTCGCGCGCGATCTCCTTCATGGACTTCTTGTCGCCGCTGGACCACCAGCCGCCGTGGATGATGAAGACCCCGGGCCGCTGCTGCCCGTCGGGCGTCCACCAGACGTCCATCTCCTGACGCTTGTGGGAGCCGTACGAGACGGTCTCCAGGGCCGGCCCGCCGAGGCCGTTGACGTCGACCGGGTAGTCCACGGTGGGCGCCGGTGCCGGATCCTGGGACGCGCTCGCGGCGACGGGAGTGAGCACGACGGCAGCGAGCGCGAGAGCGCTCACGTAAACCGCTGTTCGCACGGGCTTCCTTTCCCCACAAGCATTTGGTCGGGCCCCATTGTGGAGGAAGAGAGCACTTGTTCGCATCTCGAACGCTATGAACGTACCTCCGCCCGCATGTTGCCAGAATAAAGAGGCTTGACCGTCGGCAGGCTGGGAGGATGTACGGGTGAACAGCGTGGACGACGTCCTGATCGGGCTCGATCCCGAGCAGCGCGCGGTCGCCGAGGCCGTGCGCGGGCCGGTGTGCGTCCTGGCGGGCGCCGGCACGGGCAAGACCAGGGCGATCACCCACCGCATCGCGTACGCCGTCCGCAGCGGTGTGGTCGAGCCGCAGAGCGTGCTCGCCGTGACGTTCACCACACGCGCCGCGGGCGAACTGCGCCAGCGCCTGCGCGCGCTCGGCGCCCCCGGCGTGCAGGCCCGCACGTTCCACGCCGCGGCGCTGCGCCAGCTCACCTACTTCTGGCCGCGGGTGATCGGCGGCGAGGCGCCCTCGGTCATCGAGTCGAAGCTGCCGGTGCTGGGGGAGGCGTGCCGGCGGCTGCGGCGCACCCCCGACCGTTCCGAGCTGCGCGACATCGCCTCCGAGATCGAGTGGGCCAAGGTCGTCCAGATCGGCCCCGAGGACTACCCGGCCGCCGCCGCCAAACACCACCGCACGCCGCCCCTGCCCGCCGCCGACCTGGCCGCCCTCTATGACGCGTACGAGACGATCCGCCGCGAACGCCACCTCGTCGACTTCGAGACCATCCTGGAGCTGACCGCGGCGGTGATGACCGAGCACCAGGAGGTGGCCGCGCAGATCCGCCAGCAGTATCGCTACTTCGTGGTCGACGAGTACCAAGACGTCAACCCGCTGCAGAAGCTGCTGCTCGACACCTGGCTCGGCGGGCGCGACGACGTCTGCGTGGTCGGAGACCCCAACCAGACGATCTACTCCTTCACCGGCGCCAGCCCGCGCTACCTGACGAGCTTCGCGGTCGAACACCCCGACGCCGCCGTCATCAAGCTGGTCCGCGACTACCGCTCCACCCCCCAGGTCGTCGACCTGGCCAACCTCGTCATCGCCAAGAGCCGCTCGCCCCACCGCCTCGAGCTCGTGGCGCAGCGCCCCGAGGGCCCGAGGCCGGTCTTCTCCGACTACGACGACGAGCCCGCCGAGGCCGCCGGGGTGGCCAGGGCCATCAGGAAGCTGCTCGACAAGGGCGTGGCCTCGCGCGAGATCGCCGTGCTCTTCCGCGTCAACTCCCAGTCCGCGGCCTACGAGGAGGCCCTGGCCAAGGCCGAGATCCCGTACGTCCTGCGCGGGGCCGAGCGCTTCTTCGAACGTCCCGAGGTGCGCCAGGCGGTCGTGCTGCTGCGCGGCGCGGCGCGTTCGGCGGCCGGCGAGCCCCTGGCCACGGAGGTGCACAACATCCTGGCCGGCATCGGCCTGACCCCCTCGCCCGCCGGCGGCGGCACGGCGCGGGAGAAATGGGAGTCGCTCAAGGCCCTGGCCGACCTGGCGGAGGACATGGCCGCCGAGGGCGCCGACCTGCCCGCGTTCGTGGCCGAGCTGGAGCGCCGCGCCTCCGAGCAGCACGCGCCGCCCGTCGAGGGCGTCACGCTGGCCTCGCTCCACGCGGCCAAGGGCCTGGAGTGGGACGCCGTCTTCCTCGTCGGCCTCACCGACGGCATGCTGCCGATCATCTACGCCGAGACCCCCGAGCAGATCGAGGAAGAACGCCGCCTGCTCTACGTCGGCGTCACCCGCGCCCGCGAGCACCTGTCGTTGTCGTGGGCCCTCGCCCGCGCGCCCGGAGGCCGCAAGAGCCGCCGCCCGTCGCGCTTCCTCGACGGCCTCACCGGCCGGCTCTCCGCGCCGCCGCGCGTCGCCACGCCGGCGCGCGAACGCCCCCGGGTGGCCGCGCCGGTCAGCTGCCGGGTGTGCGCCAAGACGCTGGTGGCCGCCGCCGAGCAGAAGCTCGGCCGCTGCTCGACCTGCCCCGCCGACTACGACGAGGCCCTCCTCGAACGCCTCAGGGCCTGGCGCACGGCCACCGCCAAGGAGGCCAAGGTGCCGCCGTACGTCGTCTTCACCGACGTCACGCTGCAGGCGATCGCCGAGCGCGCGCCGGCGAACGAGCAGGAGTTGTTGTCGATCGCGGGCATCGGCAAGGTGAAGGTCGACCGCTACGGCGCGGCCGTGCTGGCCCTCTGCCGCGCTTAGGCCACCCCGATTACCTACTCGCGCGTAACAACCGCGAAACTGCAGGGGGGAATCATTGAGCCTCATCCCACCTCAGGGGCATAGAGGCGAAAAATCAGACTTTGTCCCAGTATGGGACGGCAATGGAGGGGACAGACACGTGAACGAGGCGCTGAAGGAGCTGCTCGACCTGCTCGACCTGGAGCAGATCGAGCTCGACATCTTCCGGGGGCGGAGCCCGGAAGAGCGCATCCAGCGCGTCTTCGGCGGCCAAGTGGCGGCCCAGGCCCTGGTCGCGGCCGGCCGTACCGTCCCCAAGGACCGCAACGTGCACTCCCTGCACGCCTACTTCATCCGCCCGGGCGACCCGTCCGTCCCGATCGTCTACAACGTCGAGCGGCTGCGCGACGGGCGGTCGTTCACCACCCGCCGCATCCAGGCGGTCCAGCACGGCAAGGCCATCTTCACGATGTCGGCGTCGTTCCACATCCCCGAGGAGGGCGTGGAGCACCAGGCCCTGCGCATGCCGGAAGTGCCCGACCCGGAGACGCTCCCGGCGGTCCAGGACCGGATGTACGAGCTGATGGGCGACAACCCCGCGCTGCGCGACATGCTCGCGCGCCCCCGGCCGGTGGACGCGCGTTACGCCTCGCCGCTCACCTGGGAGGCGTTCCAGAATCCCGAGCTGCGCAGCGCCAACACCAACGTGTGGTTCCGCTACGACGCCGACCTGCCGGACGACCCGCTGCTGCACGTCGTGCTGGCCGCGTACGCGTCCGACTTCACGCTGGTCGACACGATCCTGCTGGCCCACGGCATGGCCTGGGGCGCCTCGAACATCATGGGCGCCTCCCTCGACCACGCCATGTGGTTCCACCGTCCGTTCCGGGCCGACGAGTGGCTGCTGTACGCCCAGGAGTCGCCGTGGTCGGCGGGCGCGCGGGGGCTCGCGCGTGGTGAGATGTACACCGCCTCGGGTGAGCTCGTGGTCTCGGTCGTCCAGGAGGCCATGATCCGGCCGCTCAAGTAGAGCGATCACCGCCGCGTCAGGTGGCGGAGATCGACACGAAATCGCAGGTAGAAAATATGTTGCCCCTTCCAGGCTTCCCGGTTTAGGGTCAAGGTCAAGCGAGTCGGGCAAGTCCTGCCCGACGATCCCAGAGTGGAGGTGAGTCCCAGTGATCAGCATCAAGATGTCGGCCACGAAGTGGCTCGCCTCCGCATGCCGTGACTCGGTGAGGCTCGTCTATGGCCCCGCCAAGCTGCGGCAGGAGTGCCCTGTCCGTAGCCAGGCCGTCGTCTTCTCCTCGCGTCAGCACTTCGCCGCCGTGAAGGAAGCCGCCCCTGCCTACATCGCACGTATCGCACTGCCGGCCAACCAGCTCACCAAGGGTGGACTGTGCGGTCCGCAACCCTGGAGGGATGCTCCGGTCATAAGTTGACCGGCACAGCAGCAGCCTCCAGGCCGCGGATCCGCACACAGGATCCGCGGCCTTCTTGTTTGTCCGTGATCCCCGACCACCTACGAGGTGCCCGACCAAGATCACAAGATCGATTCAAAAGGAGAAGCAGATGGGGGCCAAGACGATCATGGACCTGATCGACGAAGCCAAGATCCCCTGTCGTACCGACCCTGACCTGTGGTTCGCAGAGTCGCCGGAGGACGTCGAGTTCGCCAAGGCACTCTGCGGCGGCTGCCCGATCCAGAAGGCCTGCCTGGCCCGCGCGCTCGAGCGCGAGGAGCCGTGGGGCGTCTGGGGCGGCGAACTGATCCTCAGGGGGACGATCGTCCCCCGCAAGCGGCCGCGCGGGCGTCCTCGCAAGCACCCGGTCGCTGCCTGACCTCTTCGGCACCACGCACCAGAAAGTGAACGGACCCATGAGAAACCACCAGCCCACCAGGAGCCTCGCCGTGCCGGATATGATCCATGAAATGGTCAACGACCGAATACAAACCCTCCACCGGGAGGCGGCCGAGTACCGCCTGGTCGAGCGCGTCCGCCGCGTCCAGCGGGCGAGAGCGCAGGTTCAGCGGGCGCGGGCCAAGGTCAAGCAGGCCCATGACCGCCTGGAGGCGTTGACCCGTCAGTCCTGACGGCCCCACGGCAGACCGGCTCACCACCACCCCGACCTGCCCGGGGCCGCTGTCCACCACCTCTGACCGGGAGATCCCGCCGTCGACGCCGGATCTCCCCCGGAAGCCGGGCGCTCAACGAGCGCCCGGCTTTCTCTTTCCCTGGCATGCTCAGTGCATGGAGAGCGTGTACGAGGCCGCCGGTGGCAGCGAGGGGCTGGTTCGGCTGGCTCGGGCGTGGCATGCGAGGGTGATGGCCGACGATGTGGTCAGTCACGCGTTCAGCCATGGATTCCATCCTCAGCACAGCGAGCGACTTGCCGCGTACTGGGCCGAGGCGCTGGGTGGGCCGGCCGACTACTCCACCCGTTACGGTGACGAGACGTCGGTCGTGCGCATGCACAGCGGCAACGGCCCCCACGAGGAGATGGACCGCCGGGCCATCGCCTGCTTCGACCAGGCCCTGGACGACCTGGGCGTGCGGGAGCCGGTTCGGCAGGTGCTGCACGACTACTTCGCCTGGGCGGCCACGACGACGATGGCACGGTATCCGGAGTCCGCCGACGAGGTTCCGGACGGGCTGGCCATCCCTCGGTGGTCATGGGACGGTCTCCAGCGCTGAGCCGGCACGGCTCTACCCGTGGTGATGGCTCGCCATCGCGCTGCGGAGCGCCTCGACGAGGATGGCGGCCCTCCGGTCGACGACGCCGTCCTGGATGTGGTTCATGACATAGCCGAACGCGAGACCGGTCGCCGGGTCGGCGAAGCCGAGAGACCCGCCGTAACCGGGGAAGCCGAACGCGGCCGGGCCGTACCAGAAGGCGTCGGGGGTCGGCAGGCCGAAGCCCGTGCCGATGCGGACGGGCACGCGCAGGACCTGGTCGACGCCGCTGACCTGTTCCTTCGTCGCCGCGGCCAGCGTGGCGGGGGAGAGGACGCGGTGGCCGTCGACCTCGCCGATGAGCGCGGCGTAGAAGCGGGCCAGAGCGCGTGCGGTGCAGACGCCGTTGGTCGAGGGCATCTCGGCGGCCTGCTCGCGGGGGTCGTTGTGGTCCAGTGGCGGGGCGAACATCATCATGGCCCGGACGGTCAACGAGGTCGGATCCGCGTAGGCGGCCATCACCTCGCGTGCGGCTTCAGGGAGGGCGTCGAGGTCGATCGCCGCGAGGGCGGCCAGGTCCGGCGGGATGGCGATGATCCGGCTGACGCGGTGCCGCTCGGTTTCCGGCAGCCCGATCCACAGGTCGAGGCCGAGCGGGGCGGCGATCTCCTCGGCGAGGTACGTGCCGATGGTGCGACCGGTCACCCGGCGGACGACTTCCCCGACCAGCCAGCCGTAGGTGTGCCCGTGGTAGCCGTGTTCGGTCCCCGGCTCCCAGGCGGGACGCTGGGCGGCCAGCGCGGTCACCATCGGTTCCCAGGCGATCGCCTCCGCCGGGGTCATCGGGCGGTCGAGCACCGGCAGCCCCGCCTGGTGGGTGAGCAGCCAGCGGACGGGGATGCGGCTCTTGCCGTTCGCCGCGAACTCGGGCCAGTAGTCGGCGACGGGCGCGTCGAGGTCCAGCTCGCCCCGTTGCGCGAGCAGGAGCGCGCAGGCGGCGGTGACGCCTTTGGTGGTGGAGTAGACGACTTGCAGGGTGTCCCGTTCCCAGGGACGGCCGTCCTCCGGGTCGGCGACGCCGCCCCACAGGTCGACGACCTTCCGTCCGTGCAGGTAGGCGCTGACCGCGGCGCCCCCTTGCGGGTTGGCGGCCTGACTGGCCGCGAACGCCTCGCGTACTGCTTCGAATCCCGGTGCGGTTTCCCCACTGATCTCGGGCATGCGTCATCGCCTTTCGGTGACCGTGATGCGGAATGGCTAGTGGGGTGACCACGAACGTTCACCGGGTCGATTGAGGCATCGGTTGAAGATGCGTGAAGGCGGGCTGATCGGTCACCCTCGATAGGCATGTGTCGTCGTCGAGGGTGAGGTGCGTGGATGGCAG
>NZ_POUD01000007.1 GCF_003236395.1 Nonomuraea aridisoli
GGTAGGTGATGGTGAGGTCGCCGACGAGGGGGTGGTGGTAGTCCTTGCTGCCGGTGGTGCGCTGGTGGACCTTGTTGTCGGCCCAGTAGCGGCGGAACTCCTCGCTCTGGATCGACAGGTCTCCGATGAGGGCGCCGAGGGCGGGGTCGTCGGGGTGGCGGCCGGCGTCACGGCGGAGCATGGCGGCCGTGTCGGCGGCGACGGCGGGCCAGTTCCCGTAGAGATCGCGGGCGTGGGGGTCGAGGAAGACGAAGCGCGCCTGGTTGCGCTCGGCGGCGGGCAGAGCGCGGAAGTCGGTGATGAGACGTCCGGCGAGCCGGTTGTGGGCCAGGACGTCGAGGCGGCGGCCGAGGACGAAGGCGGGCCGGGACGCCGCTTCCAGGGTGTCGAGCAGCCGCCAGGTGGCGGGGTGGACCCGCTGCGGGCGCGGGCGCCGTCTGCGCTGGGCGGGCATCGGGCGCGCGAGGGTGTGCAGGTGCTCGCGTTCGGCGTCGTCGAGGTGGAGGGCGGTGGCGAGCGCGTCGAGCACCTCGGGTGAGGCGCTGCGGCTGCGGCCCTGTTCCAGGCGGGTGTAGTAGTCGACGCTCACTCCGGCCAGCCTGGCCAGTTCCTCGCGCCGCAGTCCGGACACGCGGCGCCGTCCCAGCACCGGCTCTCCCAGGCCGGCCTCGTGCGGGCTGAGCCGGGAGCGGGCCGAGCGCAGGAACGCCGCCAGCGGGCTGCCGGTGTGGTCACGATCCATACCACCCAGTCTCGCTTCTTCTCGGGGGGCGACGGTTCGCGAGGGTGGCCCATTTTGTCCCCCGATCGCTTAGGCCATTTTGAGGCCCTTTTTCGCTGCTCAGTGCTGGTTCAGTGGAGATCGGGCCGGGATGCGCGACATGCCCCGCGACCGAGATCCGGCCCTTTCTTCCATACGAAGGAGCATTCACATGTCCACGTGGTTCATCACCGGCGCTTCCCGGGGCCTCGGCCTGCAGATCGCTCGCGCCGCCTTGGCGGGCGGCGACGCCGTGGTGGCGGCGGTCCGCGACCCGGACGCTCTGCCTGCGGACCTCCGGCAGTCCGGCCGGGTGCTCGGTGTCGCCCTCGACGTCACCCGCGGCGAGGACATCGACCGAGCCGTCGAGGCGGCCGTCCGGCGCTTCGGCACCATCGACGTCCTGGTCAACAACGCGGGCCGGGGTCTGCTCGGCGCGCTGGAGGAGATCACCGACGCCGAGGCGCGTGCCCTGTTCGACCTCAACGTCTTCGGGCTGATCAACCTCACCCGCGCCGTCCTCCCGGTGATGCGCGCCGCGCGCAGCGGCAAGATCGTCAACATCGGGTCCCGATCCGGGTTCGAGGGCGAACCCGGGGTGAGCATGTACGCGGCCACGAAGTCCGCCGTCGCCGGCATCAGCGAAGCGTTGTCGGCGGAGCTGGCGCCGTTCGGGATCCAGTGCATGGTCGTCGAGCCCGGAGTCTTCCGTACGGACTTCCTCGACACCAGTTCGTTGTCGACCGCCTCCCGGCTCATCGACGCCTACGACGGCACTCCCGCCCACGACACCTTGGACTGGGCCGGCGAGGCCAACCACGCCCAGCTCGGCGACCCGGTGAAGGGCGCCGCGCTGATCTACGAGGTCACCTGCCAGGACAAGCTTCCTGGGCACCTGGCGCTGGGGCGCGACGCCGTCGAACGGCGGCAGGTCACGATCGCCCAGCTCCTGAACGACCTGGCCGCCTGGCAGGGCAAGTCCGTCGCCACCGCGTGCGACGACGCCCGCTGAGCCCTCGACCACCGACGGGAGGAAATCGCATCTCATGACGTCCCTCCTCACCGGCCGGCCATTCGACGGCCGCATCGCCGTGATCACCGGCGCCTCCAGCGGAATGGGCGCGGCCACCGCGCGACGGCTCGCCGAGCTGGGAGCCGCCGTCGCTCTCCTGGCGCGCCGCGAGGACCGGCTCACCGCGCTGGTCGCCGACATCACCGCGGCCGGCGGGACCGCGCTCGCCCTGCCCGTCGACGTCACCGACCCCACCTGACCGCCGCGGCCGGCCGCGGCGGCCCGGCCGACCTGGTCAACACCTCCTCCATCGCGGCCACCCGCATCCTGGAGAAGTTCTCCGTCTACTCCGGCACCAAGGCCTACATCAGCCACCTGACCCGGCGGATCCGCGTCGAGCTGGGGCGCGGGAACGTACGCGTCAGCGCGATCGAGCCCGGCATGGTCGACACCGAGCTGCCCGGTCACGTCACCGACCCCGACGCGAGCGCCCTCGGATGAGTCGGTTGTGCGCGTCCCTGATCGACTTCAGGGGCGGCTCCAGCCTCGTCCCGTGCCGGAGACACGAACAAGCCGCCATATTCCTGGGAGGCGGGCACCCACGATCCGGCACCGCGCGCCAGAACCCCGGAGGCGGTCAAGGGGGCGCCGTCGCGGCGGGGCGGCGGTGAGGCCGGTGAGCGTCTCCCTGGAAGGGCGGTCACCCGCGTCGGCGGGTGGTGCCCACCGTGCTCCGCCGTAAAGGAAGGACACCGGTGAGGGGGAGAGCTCCGTGCGGGCCCGCAGGGGAGCGGGAGAGTGCGTAAGGAAAGCCGCAGAAAACGGGAGAGTGCGTAGGGGAAGTCGCGGGTGGGGAGTCAGGGTTCGGTCAGGGATCGGTCGGGGGCGGGGCCCGATGTGAGATCGGGGCGATCGGGGACAGAGTGGGCGCATGACCGCAGTCAAGAGGCTCTTCCCCCTGATCGCCTGCGCCTCGATCCTGTTCTCGGTGGCCGGGGTGCTGGTCGGGCAGTTCGATCCCGACCCCTACCTCGACCCCATGAACGTCACCATCAGCGAGTACGCCGTGGCCGACCGCGGGGGCGTCACGGAGGTGGCGATGGCGGTGCTCGGGATCGGGTCGCTGGTGTTGCTGGCGGGCCTGCGGGCCGCGGGGGCGCCCGTACGGGGGATGCCGGAGCGGTTGCTGATGGTGTGGTCGGGCGCCCTGGTGGTGGCCGCGGCGATCCCGACCACGCCCATCGGCCAGGACCTCGACCTGGCCGCGCAGATCCACCGGTACGTCTCCGTCGCCGCCTTCGTGAGCCTCCCGGCCGCCGGCGCGCTGCTGGTGCCGAGGCTGGGCGCGGACGCCGTGTGGAAGCCGGTGGCGCGGGTCGTGGAGTGGGTGGCGCTGGCGGGCGGGTTCGGCCTGCTGGCGATCACGTACGTGGCTCTGCCGGGCGACCGGGTCCTGATCGGGCTCGTCGAGCGGCTGCTCCTGGGCGCCGAGGTGGCCCTGCTCGCGGTGCTGGCCGCGTGGCTGGTCAGGGTAACGTGGCGACAGAGCACCACAAGCACCACAACAAACGCAAATTTCCCGACATATCACAGATTTATCGCTAGTCGATCTTAATACGAGCAGTTTGGGTGCTATTCTCTCCCGCGATCTTCTATCCGGGAGCAGGTGTCATGGCATCGGGCAGATCCATCAGATTCAAGATCTCGACGCTGCTCGTCATCCCCTTGATCTCCCTGGTCGGACTCTGGGGCTTCGCCGCGAGCACCACGTTGGGGGACGCGCTCAACCTGTTCAAGGTGGACGCGATCTGGACCGGTGTGATCGACCCTTCGGAAAGCCTCGTCACCAACCTCCAGACCGAGCGCCTGGCCTCGGCCGAACGGCTCGCCGGCGTGCAGGACGACCCGGAGGCGCTGGCCCGGGCCAGGGCCGCGGTGGACGCCAGCGGCAAGACGCTGCGGCAGCACGCCGGGTCGGAGGACACCCGTTCGGCCCTCACCCCCGACATGCAGAACCAGCTCGAGACCGTGCTTGAGGCGGTCGACCGGCTGCCCGACATCAGGGCAAAGGTGGACGACCGGGTGTTCACCCCCGGTGACCTCGTCACCGAGTACGCCAGGATCGCCGACGAGATCCACCTGCTGTACTCCCGGCTGACCGTGAGCACCGACCTGGAGCTGTCGCTGCAGGCGCAGGGCCTCATCGCCGCCGACGAGGTGCGCGAGCTGCTCGCCCGCGAGCACGCCCTGGTCATCGCCTCCAACGGCCGGGCCGGCATGCGCGACGTCCACCTGCTGGCCGGCATCGACGGCACCCGGACGTACCTCTTCCCGAAGGCTCTGGCCAACCTCGACACCGAGCTGCGCACCCCCTTCGAGAAGCTGTACTACTCCCCCCGTTACGTCACCATGGAGAATCTCCTCGAGGGCTACATCGCCGGCCGGCCGATGGACGTCGACCTCTGGCGGGGCATCGCCGACCAGGTGCAGACGGAGCTGCGCGAGGCCGTCCACGGCACCGGCGACAAACTCCTGGCCAGGATGGAGCCGGCCGGCACGGCCATCGTGGTGCGGGCCGTCCTGGCAGGGTTGATCGGCCTGATCGCGGTGACGTTCTCCGTCGTCGTCTCGATCCGCGTCGGCCGGCGGCTCGCCGAGGAGCTGGCGGCGCTGCGGCGCAGCGCGCTGGAGCTGGCGGAGGTCCGGCTGCCCGACGTCGTGACGAAGCTGCGCCAGGGCGAGACCGTGGACATCGCCGCCGAGGCCCCGCCCATCCAGGTCGGCGAGAAGCCGACCAGCGAGGTCGCGGACCTGGCGGCGGCGTTCGACAGCGTGCAGAGCACGGCCGTGGACGCCGCCGTCGAGCAGGCCAGGCTCCGCGAGGGCGTCGCCGAGGCGCTGCGCAACCTGGCCCGGCGCAGCCAGTCGCTGCTGCAGCGTCAGCTCAAGCTGCTGGACGAGATGCAGCACCAGACGGAGGAGCCGGAGGCGCTGGAGCGGCTGTTCAAGCTCGACCACCTGACCACGCGCATGCGCCGCCACGCCGAAGGGCTGGTGCTGCTGTCGGGCGGCTCCGCGGGCCGCAGGTGGCGCGGCGTCATCCCCGTCGAGGACGTGCTCAGCGGCGCCGCCGCCCAGGTGGAGGAGTACACCCGGGTCAGGGTCTACCCGATGCCCGAGGTCGGCGTCCCCGGCAACGCGGTCGCCGACCTCATGCACCTGTTCGCCGAGCTGATCGAGAACGCCGCGTCGTTCTCGTCGCCGGAGAACGAGGTCTCCGTGCGCGGCGAGATGGTCGGCAGGGGCTTCGCCGTCGAGATCGAGGACCGCGGCCTCGGCATGGACGAGGCCACGTTCAAGGCCGTCAACGCCCGCCTGGCCAGCCCGCCGGAGTTCGACCCGGCGCAGACCGAGCGGCTGGGCTTCGCGGTGGTCGGCATGCTCGCCGCCCGGCACGACGTCAAGGTGACGCTGAAGACCTCCCCGTACGGGGGCACCACGGCGATCGTGCTCGTCCCGGCCGAGCTGGTGGAGCCGATGGCGCCGCCGACGCAGCCGATGGACCTGACGCCGATCTCCGTGTCGGTCGTCCACACCGAGACCACCGGGCCGGGCGAGCTGCCCCGCCGCATCCGCACCAGCAGGCGGGCCGCGCAGGCCCAGAACGCTCAGGGGCAGGCCGTGCCGCAGCAGTCCGGGCTGCCCCGCCGCGAACGGCAGACGGGGCTGCCGCAGCGGCTCAAGCAGGCGCCGACGCCCGCGGGCCCGGCCGAGGAACGTACGCCCGAGGAGGCCAGGGCACTGCTCTCCTCGCTGCAGTCAGGCTGGCAGCGCGGGCGGCAGGACAGTGACCAGGATGGGGGATCGGAACAGTGAGCCGCGAGCACGAGTGGGTTGACGAGGAGGCGGGGCCCGTCGTGCGGCCGTACGCGGTCGCACGCGGGCGTACCAGGTCCGTCTCCGCCGAGGTCGACCTGCTGGCGACCGTCGTCTCGACGGGCTCGCCCGTCTCCGCCAAGGCCGAGCTGGGCGCCCAGCACCGCCGGCTGCTGAACCTGGTGGCGGGCAAGGCCAGGCCCGTGGTCGAGGTCGCCTCGGATCTGGGCCTGCCCGTCGGCGTCGTACGGGTGCTGCTGGGGGACGTGCTGGAGCACGGCCTGGTGACGGTGCGCCCGCCGCGGGACAGGGCCGCCGCCCCGTCGGAGAGCCTGCTCCGTGAGGTCATCAACGGCCTGCGCGCGCTCTAGTTGGCGGAGGTCAGCGTCCGCAGGGAGTGCTCCACCAGCGTGATCATGACCTCCTTGGCCGAGGTCCGCCGACGCACGTCGCAGAGCATGACCGGCACGTCGTCGTCGAGGTCGAGCGCGATGCGGACGTCCTCGACGCTGTGCTGGTCGGCGCCGTCGAAGCAGTTGACGGCCACCACGAACGGCGTGCCGCGCTGCTCGAAGTAGTCGACCGACGGGAAGCAGTCGGTGAGCCGCCGGGTGTCGGCGATCACGACCGCGCCGAGCGCGCCGTAGGACAGCTCGTCCCACATGAACCAGAACCGCTCCTGGCCGGGCGTGCCGAACAGGTAGACGACCAGCCCTTCGCGGATGGTGATGCGGCCGAAGTCCATCGCCACGGTGGTCGTGGTCTTGGACTCCACGCCGTCGAGGTCGTCGATCCCGATCCCGCGGTCGGAGAGCACCTCCTCCGTGCGCAGCGGCCTGATCTCGCTGATCGATCCGACCAGGGTGGTCTTGCCGACGCCGAAGCCGCCCGCGATCAGGATCTTGAGCGCGACGGGGTCCTCAGAGAGCACGGAGTCCATTGATCACTTCCTTGAGAATGCGCTCATTCGAGCGCGCCCCTCCTGCCGTGGGCGACGTCACCGAGATGAGGCCGTGGTCACGCATGTCGCCGAGCAGCACCCGGACGACGCCGACGGGCAGGTCGAGCTCGACGGCCAGGTCGGCCAGCGAGATCGGGCTCTGGGCTGCCCGCAGGATGTGTCGTTGTTCGGGACCGAGGTCGTCCGGCGGGTCGCCGATCGCGCGCACGGTCGCCACGAGGTCGAACGCGTCTCCGGAGGAGCGCGTGCGTCCGCGGATGAGAGCATAGGGCCGGACGACCGGTCCCGCCTCCTCATCGAACCACTGCGGGCGCTCGCTCATGACGCCCCGGCGCGTGGATTGGTGGTGATGTGCTGGCCCACGCGCTTGACCAGCATCGCCATCTCGTACGCGATATGGCCGACGTCCACGGTGGCGTCGGCGACCACGGCCAGGCAGGTGCCCTGGCCGGCCGCGGTGACGAACAGGAACGCCGACTCCATCTCCACGATGGTCTGGCGCACGTCGCCGCCGCCGAAATGGCGGCCGGTGCCGCGGGCCAGGCTCTGGAAACCGGCCGCCACCGCCGACAGGTGCTCGGCGTCCTCGCGGTTCAGTCCTTTCGAATATCCGACGGCCAGGCCGTCGGTCGACAGGATGACCGCCTGGCGCACGGCGGCGACCCGGGTGACCAGGTCGTCCAGCAGCCAGTTCAGTTCGCCGCTGTTCGTGGTCGGCACACTCATGCGTCCCCCTTACTCATGGGCCCCTCCTCGGAGGCTTCTTCTCTGGCGCGTTGGGTTCCCCGCTGGAACGCGGAGAACAGGTCGCGTACCTCGTCGGGAGAGCGTTCGGCCTGCTGCTCCTGCTCGGGCTGCTCCCTGAGCTGGGGCGCCAGGTTGGCCTGGCGCACCCGCCTGGGCAGCCCGGCGTGGGTGCCCGAGGTCACGACCGCGAGCGCCTTCTTCCGCGTACGGCTCGGCAGCGCCGCCTTGCCGTCGCCGGTCTGGGTGGTCCGGCCCGGTTCGCGGGTCCGCGCGGGCTCGCCGGGCTCGGCGGATCCTTCGGTCTCGGCCATGAGGGCGCGCGGCACCAGCACGATGGCCAGCGTCCCGCCGAAGGGCGAGCGGCGCAGCAGCACCTTGATCCCGTGCCGCCGGGCCAGCGCGGCCACCACGAACAGGCCCAGCCGGTCGCTGTCGGCCAGGTCGAACTCGGGCGGCGCGGCCAGCAGCGCGTTGATCCGGCCGTACTCGGCGGCCGACAGGCCGAGGCCCTTGTCCTCGACCTCGATGGCGTAGCCGTTGCTCACCCGGTCGCCGCGCACCTGCACCATGGTGTCGGGTGGCGAGTAGATGGTGGCGTTCTCGACCAGTTCGGCCACCAGGTGGGTGACGTCGGCCGCGGCGGCGCCGTCGATCGCGCCGTCCGGCATGGACGTGACGGCGACCCTGGTGTAGTCCTCGACCTCGGCGACCGCGGCCCGGACGACGTCGATCACGGGCACCGGCCTGCGCCAGGCCCGCCCCGGCGCGGCTCCCGACAACACGATCAGGCTCTCGGCGTGCCGCCGCATACGGGTGGTCAGGTGGTCCAGGCGGAAGAGCTCCTCCAGCCGGTCGGGGTCGTGGGTGCGCCGCTGCATGCGGTCGAGCAGCCCGAGCTGGCGGTGCAGCAGGCCCTGCTTGCGCCGGGCGAGGTTGAGGAAGACCTGGCCGACCCCGCGGCGCAGCGCGGCCTGGCCGACCGCCGCCCGCACGGCGGTGCGCTGCACGGAGCCGAAGGCCCTGGCCACGTCGGTGATCTCAGCGGAACCGCGCACCTTGATCGCCTTGGCCTCCTTCCGCACGTCGACGTCCTCGCCCTTGCGCAGCCGCGCCACGATGTCGGGCAGTCTCCGCTGCGCCAGCTCCACCGCGGCGGAACGCAGCCCGCCGAGCTCTCCGGCCAGGCGTCGACCGAAGCGTACCGAGATGATGATCGACGCGAGCACCGCGATCAAACCGAGGCCGCCCGCGACGCCGATCTTGACCATCGTGCCGGCGGTGGCCTCCGACGTACGGCCGGCCAGGGTGTCGGCCGCGTCGGCGCCGAGGTCGTCGAGGTGGGAGGACAGGTCGTCGAGGGTCTGCCGCCAGGCGTCGGCGGCGGGCGGCGTGCCCGTCCTGACGATGCGCGTCTCCATGGCGGAGAACACGACGAACGGCTCGCTCGCGAAGAGCTCCTCGTACGGCCTGCGCAGCGGCACGTCGAGCCCGGCCAGGCCGCGGGCGTGCAGGAACTTCCTGGAGGCGGCGTACTCGGCGAAGGCGGCGGTCTCCGCCCCGCTCAGCCGCCGGTCGGCCAGCGCGCCGACGACGAGGGCGTGTTCCCTGGCGATGTACTCCCTGGCCAGGCTCATGGTGTGCAGCGAGGACGCCTGCTGGAAGATCGCCAGGTCGGAGGCGGGGACCAGGTCGTCGGACAGGAGGAAGAGCGCGTCGAGGAGGCGGTTGTAGGCGTTCAGGCCGGACAGGCGCGGGTTGCCGCCCCTGTCGATGGCGGCCCTGATCGACTCGAGGCGGTCGAGGGCGGTGCGGAGGGTCTCCAGCGGGACGCGCAGGTCGTCGCCGACGGCGTCGCCGGCCTCGGAGACGGCCCGCTGGAACTCGGCGACGGACTGGTCGGTGCGCGAACGCTGGCTGCCGAGCACCTCGGTGAGCTCACGCGTGGCCAGCGCCTCGGCGGAGCGGACCCTTTCCGCCTGCAGCTGTGAACCCAGGTCGGCGGAGGCGACGCCGAGTGTCTCGTGGAGGGTGTTCGCGCGGAGCAGCGACCGGGCGTCGGCCATGGTGAGGTTGAGGACGAAACCCCACAGCGCGCTCAGAGACAGGAGGGGTAGCAGCAGCAATAAGAAGATCTTGAACCGAATTGACCGGTTTCGCGAGCCCATGTCCCAACCTCGAGTCGGGGGCATTTCCACACCTTGTGTAAATACACCTCCGGAAGATCGCACAGGAGACTAGCACCGATTAAGTGTCCGGCGCAGTGGGAGCAAGGCGTTCATTACCGTGATTATTGGGACGACATCTGTCGCCGGTGGCGATCCCGGACAAGGGTCGCCCAGAGCCACGCCAGCGCGACCAGCGAGATCACCACGAACCCCGACCAGGTCACCACGGTGTAGACGTGCACCTGCCAGGCGGTCACGTCCGGCACCCGGCCGATCCGCAGCTCCGCGAACTGCCACGGCCGCCCGGTCAGCACCAGCGTGATCGCGATCGCGATGGCGCTCATCGAGTCCCACAGCGCGTGCAGCACCGAGACGCCGAGGTAGGTCAGCAGCACCGGCCCGGTGAGCCGTCCGCCCGCGGCGAACAGCGCGCCGCCCGCGATCGCCGTCCACAGTCCGTGGCCCACCGGCGTCAGGATGCCGCGCAGCACCTCGGTCTCGACGAGCTGGCTCAACGACAGGCCGTGCGCGGTGAACAGGGCGTTGAAGGCGTACCCGGCGCTCTCGAAGGCGGCGAAACCGAAGCCGACGGTCGCGCCGAGCACCACGCCGTCGCGGATCGAGCGCTTGGCCGCGTGCCGGGTGACGACCATCAGCGCGGCCAGCTTGGCGGCCTCCTCGATGAGGCCGACCAGCAGGTACATCACGATCGACGGCCGCACCAGCCAGCTCTCCAGCAGGGAGGCGCCGAGCACGCCCAGAACGCCGCCCACCACGAACGCGACGAACATCCGCTCCACCGTCACGGCGTGGGAGCGGCCCTGCCCGTACGCCCAGGCCACGAACGTCACGGGCACCAGGAAGCTGCCGAGCAGCACCACGGTCGGCACCAGGTTGGGGTTGAGCGTCCAGGCCGTGACGATCACGCTGGCCACCCACAGCACGAGCCCGGTCAGGAAGATCCGCAACCACGGCCTTCTCCTGCTCACCGGGTCAGCTCCGCCACCGCCCTGTGCGCGGCCACCACGGCGGCGTCGGCGCGGGCCGCCGGCACCGAGTCCGAGCCGCCGATGGCGATCCTGCCGAACGGCCCGCGCGCCGCGTCCGCCGGGAACGGCCCGTCGGGGTGGTAGGCGTGCCAGGGCCGGCAGTGCTCGGGCGGGTAGGCGTGCCCCCACCGGTTCACGGTGATCTCCAGGATGTCCCCGGCCGGGTCGAAGCCGAACGGCCCGAGCAGCCGCGTCAGCTGGTCGCGGATCGTCCGCTCCAGCTCGTCGTACGGCGTCCTGAGCAGGTCCCGCCGACCGGCCGCGGAGCCCGCGTCGGGCCCCAGCTCCGACCGGCACGGCGTGGCCACCAGTCGCACGGAGTCGGGGGGCGCGAACTCGGTGGCGCACCAGTAGGCGCCGGTCCAGCGCACCCGCTCGACGCCGAGCCGCCGCCAGGCCCCCGGGTCGCGCAGCCGTACGGTGGCGTGCAGCGCCGGCACCCTGACGACCTGCCGCAGCGCCCGCCGCCGCTCCTCCGGCAACTCCGGCACGAGGTACGGCACGACCGCGCTCCAGCAGGCCAGGATCACCGCCCCGGCCTGGACGGTGCTGACCCCGTCGCCGTCGAAGTAGCCGACGGTGGCCGAGCCGACGCCGTCGCGCACCGAGACCACCGGGCTCGACAGGCGCAGCAGCGCCCGGCCGTCCAGGGCGGGGTCGGCGGCGGGCGCCTCGCCGTGCCAGTTCCGCCGCACGGTGGGCGAGTTGTACGGGGACGGCTTGTCGCGGTCGAGCCCCAGCCCGGCGAACCCGGGATAGCCGATCCCCCAGGCGTCGATGGCTCCGAACGCGCGGGCGTCGTAGGCCCAGTCGCGGCTCGGCAGGGTCCGGCAGAACCGCTCCACGTCGGGGTGCGCCCCGCACACCTCCCGCAGGAACCGCGAGTACGTCAGCTCCGCCAGCCGCTCCTGCTTGGCCTCCGCGCTCAGCCCGGGGAACCAGTCGGGCGGGTCGTCGTGCAGCCGGAGCAGGTCCCGCCGGGCGGCCTCGGCGATCGGCAGCCTGTCGATCCAGCCGGGCGAGGCCGTCGTGACCAGGGTGTCGGCGCCGAAGCTCTCCGCGTCGCACATCACGGCGTCGGGCCCCGCGGCCCGCACCGGCGGACGCGGGGCGGCGAGTTCGTCGTGGTTGTCGAGCACGAGCACGCGCGCCGACGGGTGACGCAGCAGCCACCCGTTGGCGGCGCTCACCCCGGCGCGCCCGCCGCCCACCACCACGAGGTCATAGCGTTCCCCGGTGGGCTCGGGCGTGCCCGCGTGCGCCCAGAACCGGCCGTCCCGCAGGGCGTGCGGCACGCTGAGCGCCGCGGCGGTGTCCCCTCGTACGGTGAACGGCGTGGACGCGGCCCTCGCCGCCGGCACGGGCCCCAGGGCGCTCCCGAGGGAGGCCAGGGCGATCCCGTCGAAGAGATCCCGGCGAGAAATGGGGCGATCCAGCCCGAGATCGCGCGGAGTCAAGCTCATGGCGCGATCATCAGCAGCCCGGGCGAAAAGCCGCGCATGGACGCGCAGCGTGTCGACGACATTTTGCGTGCCCTGTTACGTGGAATGCCCTGTCGTTTCTGACATCCGCCTTTACAGCACGCCGCGGAGAACGCCCCTGACAAGCCGCTCCGCCACACGAGCTGGCGCAAGGGCGCACGCAGGACGGTCACCGCGTGGAGTGGGGCAATAAGCGCGTCAAAACGGAAATCGTTCGTGAAGCAGTTGAATTCCGCGAATAGCGGCGTTGCCCAGCCCGTTACTCTCCGTGTCCTCTAGCGTTTTCCACAATGCCGCCAGAGTCGAATTGGAGAAAGCCATGCGCAAGGCTGTTTCCGGCGTGTTCCTGACCACCCTCGTCCTTGCCGGATGCTCCTCGGGAGAAGCCCCCGAGCCCGCCGCCTCGGCCGGCCCGGCCCAGCCGTCGGCCGCCGAGACCGCGAAGCTGCGCGCCGCCCTGCTGCCGGCGCCCAAGGGCATGAGCATCGCCTACGGCCCCGAGGTGGGCGCGTTCGGCTCGCTCAAGTCGACGCAGCAGGGGCTGGAGGCGCTGCGCCACGCCAAGGCCGAGCGCCCGGAGTGCGCCGGGGCCGCCCAGCTCGACGCCGCCAGGCCCGAGGTCGCGAAGTCGCCCGCCGCGGTGGTCGCGTTCTCCGCCGACCGGGGCTCGATCACGCAGGCCGTGGTGTCGCTGCCCGCGCCGGCCTTCCCCGCGCCGCTGCCGAAGCAGTGCGCCAGCTACACCGCCGACGTCGGCGGCACGAAGGTCACCTACCGGACGCGCACCCTGAAGATGCCGGTCAAGGGCGACGAGTCGCAGGCGTACCTCACGACGGCGGCGGGTGAGAAGAACAACGCCCAGATCGGCTCGGTCATGATCAGGCGCGGCGCGGTCGTCATGAGCATGCTCGTGGTCGGTCAGCAGGTCAAGCCGCAGGGCCTGTACGAGCTGGCCCGCCTCGCCGACCAGAACCTCGCGAAGGCGACCGCCTGACGCCCCTCAGATGAGCACGTGGTCGTCGGGGCGGCCGACGAAGGAGAACTGGGCGTTCCTGGTCAGCTTGATGTGGTCGGCCTGCCAGGTGTGCATCGCGGTGTCGGCGCTGCGCCAGTAGACGAAGTTGAAGCGGTCCGCCGAGTAGATCTTGACGCGGTCCTCCTTCAACCGCCGTACGAGGTGGGTGTCCTCGCCGCGGGTGATGTCGGCGAAGCCGTACGAACGGAACAGGTCGGCCTTGCCGAGGAACGTGCCGCCCTGCACGAGCCAGGAATAGCGGTGCTCCAGGCCGGGCAGGCGCAGCATCGTGGTGTTGCTGCCCTCGAAGTACGCGTAGTGCGCGCCCTTGCCGGCCATCTCGGCGTCGGAGTAGTCGAACGCCCTGACCAGGTCCGACAGGTAGTGCTCGCCGTAGAGGTTGTCGTCGTCCATCTTGGCGATCAGCTCGCCCTCGGCGGCGGCGATGCCCAGGTTCATGCAGGCGCCGAGCGACAACGAGGCGTCGGCGGGCAGCACGACGACGTCGGTGATGCCCGCCATGCGGGCCTTGTCGGCGACCACGACCGGGTCGATGTCGAGGCCGTGCAGCACCATGATCAGCTGGAGCGGGCGGTGGAGCTGCTTGGCCACCGAGGAGATCGCGTGCTCGATCTGTGAGGCCCGGTTGGTGGGCAGCACGACCGAGATCGAGCGCGAGCGCGGCTCCACCCGGTGGCCGAGGTCCTGGAGGATCTGGTCCACCCGGTGCGAGAACAGGTGCTTGTCGAACACCTCGCGCATCGCCAGGTGGCCCATCCTGGCCCGCAGCTCGGGGCTGTTGAGCAGGTGCAGCACCTGGTTGTACGACTCGATCGGCTCGCGCGCGATCGGGATCAGATCGCCGAAGGTCTCCTCGATGGCCCGCGACCATCCCGACACGACGGGGGTCGCGCAGGCCGACAGCTCGAAGACACGCCGCGCGCACATGGTCGGAGAGTCGAGCACGGAGTTGACGTTCAGGAAGACCTTGTACATCCGGTACGCGGCCAGCATCTGGTCGTAGGGCAGCTCGCCCACGATGTGCGGCCGGTACTTCTCCGGCCAGGCGTACTTCTCGTCCACCTCGCCGTTGCGGGCGAAGATGTGCAGGCCCAGCTCCCTGACGGGGTCGAGGACGGTCTCCATCTGCTCGCGGCGCTCGGCGTGCTTGTCGCGGAAGTACATCCCGGCGAAGACCACGTCGTGCAGGCGGCCCTTGTTCTGCTGGATCGGGTTGTGCACGCGCGGCTGGGCGGCGAACTGCAGCACGTCCACCCGGTCGTGTCCCAAAATTTCCCGATATTTCGGCAGCATGTCACCGTCGCAGGTGAACACGTAGTCGAACAGCTTGGCCGTGTCGATGAAGAAGTCGAAGTTCGGCGGGTCCTCCTTGTTCCAGAAGACCGTCGGGATGCCCTCCGCCCTGCACCAGGCCACCAGGTCGCGCAGCGGCTCCTTCGGGGCGTTGGTGCCGGTCATCTGGTAGCGCCAGCGGCCCTGGTTGCCGTGCCAGGCCGACTCGCAGAACAGCAGGTCGGGACGCTTCTCCGCGAAGATCTCCGGCCAGTCCTTCAGCCCGAACTCGATCTGGTCCCACTCGTAGCGGAAGGCCATCCGGGAGAAGTCGTCCAGGATCACCGCGACCTTCAGGTCGGGCCGGTTGACCGGCCCCGCCGGCCACTTGATCGTCGGCACCTCGACCAGCGGCGGCCGGTTGTTCGCTAGCTCCGTCGCCTCGCTGACCGGCATGGGCGGCTTGGGCGCCTTCTGCTTCGACCGGACGGCCTCGACGATCTTCCCCGGGCTCTTCGAGCCGAGGGCCTCGCCCAGCTTGTACGTCCGCTTGGCCTGCGTCGCCTCCAGCTTCCAGCTCGCGTACGCGGCCTTGGCCTCGGCGATCTCCAGCCGCCGCCGCAGCTCCCGCAGCTCCGCCTCGTACCGCTCGACGAGCTTGCGATCCTCGGGCAGCCAGTTGACGGGGCCGAGCCGCTGGAAAGTGGGCTCTTCGGGGGTTTCGGCCATGGTGATACGCCTATCGCTCAGCGGAGGTATGTCATAGTACGGCGGTTTCGGCCGCTATTCCTGGCGTTCGGCCTGAGAGGCAGGGGCGAGGTTGTCGCCCTCCAGCCAGGCGGAGATCACCTTGGCGATGCGCGGCCCGGCCTTGCCGTCCCAGAGCACCGGAAGCTCCCCGGCCGGCGTGACGGCGCCGTCGGCCAGCGCCTTGTCCGCCGCCGCGGGCAGCAGGGCGGGCGTGACCAGGCGGTTGGTGCCGTGGGTGATCGTGATCGGCCGCTCGGTGTTGGGCCGGACGGTCAGGCACGGGACGCCCAGCATGGTCGTCTCCTCCTGCACGCCGCCGGAGTCGGTGACCACCAGGGCGGCGCCGCGCACGAGTGAGAGGAAGTCCACATAGCCGAGCGGGTCGACGACCTTGACCGTCTCGCCGTCGACGAGCCCGGCCTCGGCCAGGCGCGCCTTGCCGCGCGGGTGGATCGGCACGACGACCGGGACCTTCCGCGAGACCTCCAGCACCGCCTCCACCAGCTCCTTGGCGGCCTCGGCGGTGTCGACGTTGGCGGGCCGGTGCAGCGTCGCGACGGCGTAACGGGCCGGCAGGCCGAGCCGCTCGACCACGGGCGCCGGGTCGAGCGAGGGCAGCGCCGCGAAGAGGCTGTCGATCATGGGGTTGCCCACGAGGTGCACCTTGGCGGCGGGCACGCCCTCGGAGGCGAGATACGCGAGGGCCTCCGGCGAGGTCGCGAACAGCAGGTCGGCCAGGGCGTCGGTGACGACCCGGTTGACCTCCTCCGGCATCCCCCGGTCATACGAGCGCAGGCCGGCCTCGACGTGCGCGGTCGGGACGCCGAGCTTGGCGCAGACGAGGATGGCGGCCAGCGTGGAGTTGACGTCGCCGTAGACCACGACGAGGTCGGGCTCGTGCTCCTGGACGACCTCCTCCAGGCCGACGAGGAGGGCCGCGGTCTGCTTGGCGTGGCTGCCGGAGCCGACGCCGAGGTTCGCGATCGGCTCGGGCAGACCGAGGTCGGCGAAGAACACGTCCGACATCAGCGCGTCGTAGTGCTGACCGGTGTGGATGATGCCCTGCCGCACGCCGAGTTCACCGAGTGCTCGCACCACCGGGGCCGCTTTCACGAAGTTGGGACGAGCTCCCAGAACGTGCAGGACCAGGGGGTTCTCCCTCATTGACCTCGCCTTTCATAGCGGAAGGGGAAAAACGTTGCCTATGGTACGGTCACGGCGTGGCATCCGACGCCAGTCGTCAAGACTCCCCCCGAGCCGCCGGCAGGGTTTCCGCGAAGTCCGCCCGCGCCGGTGTCGCCGGGCTCATCAAGGGCTTCGCCCGGCACCCGATCATCGTCTCCCGCGTGGTCGCGACGAAGGTGAAGTCCGACCCGGTCCGCGTGGCCCAGGCGGCGGCCGAGGCGCTCCCGCCCCGGCTGCGTCCCGTCGTGGGCGGCGTCGCCTGGCCGGCCGCCCGCCGGGCGCGGCGCATGGTCCGCAAGTTCGGCATGCGCGTGGTCAAGGGCCCGTGGAACGACGCCAAGCTCGCCTGGGACGCCGGTCGCGTCAGCGAGGCCGCCGAGCTGCTCGAGGCCCACACCAAATACCCGTTCGTCAAGCGCAGGGCGGCCTACTACCGCGGTGAGCTGGCCGCGATCAGCCCCGACCCGATCCCGCCCGCGCCCAAGGTCGCCATCCTCAGCCGGGTCAAGGACCGCGTCCTGCACGTCGTCACGAACGCGCTGCCGTACACGCAGGCCGGCTACACCGTGCGCACCCACCGCATCGTCACCTCGCAGAAGGCCGCGGGCATCGACCCGCACGTGGTCACCAGCTGGGGCTGGCCGATGTTGCAGGGGCACGCCGACGCGGCGCCGTACGAGGAGATCGACGGCATCCCCTACCACCGGCTGCTGCCTGACGGGCACGGCGAGATGCCGTTCGAGACGCAGGGGCGCATCATCAGGGGCGCCGACGCGGTCACCAGGCTCGTGACCGAGCTACGCCCGCAGGTCGTGCACGCCGCCACCGACCACCGCAACGGCTCCATCGCCCACGCCGTGCGCGACCGCACCGGCACCCCCTTCGTCTACGAGGTGCGCGGCTTCCTGGAGGAGACCTGGGCCTCGCGCGACCCGATCAGGGTCGGCAGCCAGCGTCACGTGCTCCAGCGCGAGCGCGAGGCGTTCCTGATGCGCGAGGCCGACGCGGTCGTCACGCTGGCCGAGACCATGGCGACCGAGATCGTCGAGCGCGGTGTGCCCAGGGAGAAGATCCACCTGGCGCCCAACGCCGTCGACGACACCCTGCTCACGGCCCACTACGACGGCGTCTCGTTCCGGCGCGCGTACGGGATCGGCGACGACGAGGTCGTGGTCGGGTCGGTGTCGAGCATCGTGGCCTACGAGGGGTTCGCCACCCTGCTGCGGGCCGCCGCGCTGCTGCGCGAGGACCACACGCCGGTGCGGGTGCTCATCGTGGGCGACGGCACCGAGCGGGAGAACCTGCTGGAGCTGGTCGACGAGCTGGGGCTGCGCGACGCGATCCTGCCCGGCCGGGTCGGCCCCGACGAGGCCCTGCAGGCCCAGGACGCGATCGACATCTTCGCCTGCCCGCGCGAGGATCTGCGCGTATGCCGACTCGTTACGCCATTGAAACCCGTCGAGGCGATGGCGCTCGGCAAGCCCGTCGTCCTCAGCGATCTACCCGCGCTCTCCGAGCTCGTCGGCTCTGACGGCGCCGGTCTGCTGGTGCCGCCGGGTGATCCGGCGGCGCTCGCCAAGGCGCTCGCGGGGCTGCGGGAGGACCCGGCCAGACGCGCGGAGATGGGCGAGGCCGGGCGTGCGGAGGTCGCGGCGAAGCGCACGTGGAGCCGTGTTGCCGAGACCTACCGAGCTCTGTACCAATCGCTGACGGATCGTTGACCTCCATGTTGTCTGTCTCTCATGGCGGGTTCGGTCGCATTAGGCGTGAGCTAGGTGGACTTGAGATAACCTTTGCGACCATGAAGTGTTGTTTCCGGCTCCCAAAGGCACAGCTGTGACAGAAATCGACTTGGCTGTCATCGGCTTGGGCTACGTCGGCATGCCGCTCGCCAAGGAGGCGGTGGCTGCCGGTCTGCGGGTCGTCGGCGTGGAGGTCGACCCCGCCAAGGTCGAGGCGCTCAACGCCGGGCAGTCCTACATCGATGACCTGACTGACGCCGACCTCGATCACATGCTGGCCAACGGGTTCAGCGCCACGCTCGACGAGTCCGTGCTGAGCAGGAGCAACACGATCGTCATCTGCGTGCCGACCCCGCTGGACGAGGACCACCGTCCCGACCTGTCGGCGGTTGAGGGCGCCACCCGCACCGTGGCGCGCAACCTCACCAAGGGCACGCTCGTCGTCCTGGAGTCCACCACCTGGCCCGGCACCACCGACGAGGTGGTCAGGCCGGCGCTGGAGAGCGCCTCCGGCCTCGTCGCCGGCGAGGACTTCCACCTGGCCTTCTCGCCCGAGCGCATCGACCCGGGCAACCCCAAGTTCGGCCTGCGCAACACGCCCAAGGTCGTCGGTGGCTACACCCCGACCTGCCGCGACCGCGCGAAGGCGTTCTACGGGCAGTTCATCGAGCAGGTGGTGCCGGTCAGCGGCACCCGCGAGGCCGAGATGGCCAAGCTGCTGGAGAACACCTACCGGCACGTCAACATCGCCCTCGTCAACGAGATGGCGATCTTCTGCGACGAGCTCGGCATAGACCTGTGGGAGTCGATCGAGGCCGCGGCGACCAAGCCGTTCGGCTTCCAGAAGTTCCTGCCGGGGCCGGGCGTCGGCGGGCACTGCATCCCCGTCGACCCGTCGTACCTGTCGTACACCGTGCGCAAGCTGGGCTACCCGTTCCGGTTCGTGGAGCTGGCCCAGGAGATCAACGAGCGGATGCCGTCGTACGTGGTCAACCGGGTGCAGCGGCTGCTGAACCGGCATAAGAAGGCCGTGAACGGCGCAAAGGTCGTTATGCTCGGCGTCACCTACAAGCCGGACATCGCTGACGAGCGTGAGACCCCAGCGCTCCCCGTGGCGCGCGCGCTGCTGGAGCTGGGCGCCGAGCTCTCGTTCGCGGATCCGTACGTAAAGGAGTGGTCGGTGGACGGCACCCCGGTGCCGCGTGAGGAGGATCTGGCCGAGGCCGTGATCAACGCGGACGTGACGCTGCTCCTGCAGCAACACGCCGCGTTCGACCTCGACATGGTCGAGGCGAAGGCCAGGCTCGTGCTGGACACCCGCGGCGTCCTCGCCGAGGGTGAACGCGTCGAGCGGCTGTAGCGACGGAGGGCTGCGCGCAGTGCACGTGCTCGTCATGACGGTGGTGCATAACCCCGAGGACGCAAGGATTCTGCACAGGCAGATCCGTGCCCTCGTGGACGCCGGTCATGAGGTCACGTACGCCGCGTCCTACACCGCCCACGGCGTCGTCCCCCGGCCGTGGGTGACCGGGGTCGATCTTCCGAGGGCCGCCCAGCGCAAGCGGGTCGCCGCGGTCTGGGCCGCGCGCCGGCTGTTCAAGCGCATGCGCGACAAGGTGGACCTCGTCCTCATCCACGATCCCGAGCTGCTGTTCGCGGTGTGGGGCGTGCGCAACAGGCCGCCCGTGGTGTGGGACGTCCACGAGGACACCCCGGCCACGCTGTCGCTGAAGCCGTGGCTGCCCGCGCCGCTGCGCCCGCCCGTGCGCTTCCTCGCCCGGCTGCTGGAGGGCACCGCCGAACGTCACATGCACCTGCTGCTGGCCGAGACCGCGTACGCGGGCCGGTTCAAGCACGCCCACCTCATCGTGCCGAACGAGACCTGGGTGCCCGACTCGGTGACGCCGCCCGGTGACGACCGCGTGGTCTACCTGGGCTGGTTGTCGAGGGCCAGGGGCGTGGTCGAGGCGGTCGAGGTGGCCCGGCTGCTGCAGCCGTACCGGGTGGCGGTGGAGCTGATCGGCTACGCCGACCAGCAGAGCCGCCCGATGCTCAACCAGGCCGTGCACGAGGGCCTGCTGGAGTGGCGTGACTTCATGCCCAACGACGAGGCGCTCAAGCGGCTCGACGGGGCGCTGGCGGGGCTGTCGCTGCTGCACGACGAGCCGAACTACCGGCACTCGATGCCCACGAAGATCGTGGAGTACATGGCGCACGGCATCCCCGTCATCACCACGCCGTCGCCCCGCGCGGTCGAGCTGATCGAGCGTTACGAGAGTGGCGTCGTGGTGCCCTGGCAGGACCCGAAGGCGGTGGCGCAGGCCGTGCTGACGCTCCGCGACGACGTACGCGAGCGGCAGGCCCAGGGTGCGCGCGGCTACGCGGCCGCCCGCGCCAACCATCACTGGCCCAACTCCGCGAAGCGGTTCGTCTCCCAGCTGGAGGCCTGGGCCGGGGTCAAGCACTAAATCACACGAGGGCGGTTGGGTTCCTGAACGTGCGCTGGCTCTTCCTGGTCGTGGGCGCAGTCGTGGTGGCCGTGGTGGCCGCCGTGGTGATCGTGTTGCCGGAGTCGTCCGACGGGCCGGCGAAGGAGGCCGGCTCGAAGGCGGCGCCGACGCCGTCGAGCACGTACCCGACGCCTCAGGTGAGCGAGTTCACCGACCCCTGTGGAACGTTCGACACCGGCGAGACCGCCCCCTACGCCGTCACCGGCTACTGGATCACCCCCACGTCCAACCCGTGCACCTGGCGCAAGCAGCTCCAGGAGATCCACCGCGTCGGCGGCGACACGATCATCCGGATCGGCTGGGGCCTGCAGTTCCGCACGATCTCCGACGACGGGGAGGTGCTGGCCAAGGACGGCACCGTCGACTCCCTCTACGAGTCGTGCGAGGAGGACGGCCTCACCTGCTACGACGCCGCCGTGCGGGATCTGAAGGAGGCCAACCCGAAGAACCGGATCGGC
Source organism: Nonomuraea aridisoli (assembly GCF_003236395.1). Lineage (GTDB taxonomy): Bacteria > Actinomycetota > Actinomycetes > Streptosporangiales > Streptosporangiaceae > Nonomuraea > Nonomuraea aridisoli. The sequence continues at coordinate 21,005 of NZ_POUD01000007.1, forward strand.
CGGATGTACGTCTACCGGACTGACGAGTCGTTCGGCCCCGACCTGTTCCGCTGCCCCGAGATGGAGCACGCCATCCCGATCGGCAAGCGGATCTACTACCGCCTGCTCACCCAGCCCGACGGCTCCGACGACGCCACCTGCGACTTCAGCGGCAAGCCCGAGTCGTACGACATGATCCTCGTGGCCGGCTCGCCCAACGACAGCCTGGGCAAGCTGCTCGACCTGGGCGACCAGTTCGGCATGCGGGTCTTCCCCGCGCTGCCGCTGGCCCCGCGCGACTCCAGGACGCCGACCAAGGCCGAGCCGCGCCACCTCGGCACGCTCACCACGCTGACCCGGCGCATCCTTCAGGACTACGGCGTGCGCTTCGCCGACCGGCCCTCGCTCGGCGGGGTCTACCAGCCGTTCGAGGTGCAGATGTCGGAGACGCTGGCCGACAACCCGACGCTGGACGTCTACTCCGACCAGCACACGATCGTCGAGCAGGAGCTGCCCGGCAAGCCCATCCTGATCAGCCCCTACCTCGACGCGCGCAAACGGGTGGCCTTCGGCCGCACGCCCCAGCAGGTGGCCGAGGGGTTCAAGGCCCTGGCGAAGACCGGGGTCGGGATCATCGCGCCGCAGGACAGCCGCGGGACCGGCAAGGTCGGCCTGTTCTGGCCCGACGAGCGCGACCAGGAGGTGGACGCGCGACTGCGGCCGGTGGTGGGCGAGGCGACGTACGACACGGCCTACCACGGCTCCACGCGCGACTACTACCGCGAGATGGCCGCGGCCCGGCAGGAGATGCTCGACGCGGGCTACCAGGTGCAGCTGTGGGCGAACGTGGAGGCGTTCGAGCCGTCCGGCGACCGGCCCTGCGCCCCGACGGGCACCCGCGGCAAGACCGACAAGGAACGCCTGGACCAGGCGGTGACGATGGCCGGGCGGTACGTCCAGAAGATCGTCTCCTACATGTGGAGCGACTTCATGACCTGCGGCGAGCCCTCGCTGGAGACGGAGATCCTCAGGGACTGGCAGCGGCCGATCGCCGTGGACGCCATCCGCACGCCGCGCGACATCCAGGACGGCGTCGAGGTGCGCGGCTACAACCTCAAGGACGGCACCATCACCCTGCGGTGGTCCGGCGGCACGAAAGAGCTGGTGGTCTCGTCCGTCGGCTGGCTGGACGAGGACCCGATCGAGGGCGAGCTGCCCGAGGGCATGGCGACCGCGTGGGTGCCGTTCGACTGGAGTCAGGTGCCGACCGGGGAGTGGGTGCGCATCGGCGTGCGCCTGCCCTCCGGCCAGGAGACCACGGAGCCGTTGCACGTCCGCATCCTCACGTGAGCCGCCCTCCCGCGCGGTTCGCCGGGCGTGGGAGGTCCGTGTAACGTGCCGTCCATGGTCCCGAGCGTCCCGGTCAGCGTCGACCTGGTCGTGCTCACCGTCCGTAACCAGGCGCTGAGCGCTCTGGTGTGGCGGCGCGACAGCCCGCCGTTCCTGCGCCGCTGGTCGTTGCCCGGCGGCTTCATCCAGCTCGACGAGGACCTCCCGGCCGCCGCCCACCGCATCCTCGCCGAGCGCGCCGGCCTCCCGGGCGCGCCGGTGCACCTGGAGCAGCTCCAGACGTACGGCTACCCCGACCGCGACCCACGTCAGCGCGTGCTGAGCGTCGCCTACCTCGGTCTCGCCCCCGACCTGCCCGCCTCGGAGAAGGCCCACATGAGCTGGCAACCGGTCGACGCCCTGACCGTCATGGCCTTCGACCACCGCCGCATCATGCTCGACGGCATCGAACGCGCCCGCGGCAAGCTGGAGTACACCTCGCTGGGGGCGGCGTTCTGCCCGCCCGAGTTCACGGTGGCCGACCTGCGCCGGGTCTACGAGATCGTCTGGGGCCGCCAGCTCGACCCGCGCAACTTCCACCGCAAGGTCACCAAGGCCGAGGGCTTCCTGGTGGAGACCGGCGAGACGACGACGCGCGACGGCGGCCGGCCCGCCAAGCTCTATCGGCGCGGCCCCGCCGAGCTGCTGCACCCGCCGATGTTGCGCAGTCTCCGCGACTGACCCGCACCTGGGTGGCGCCGCACCGGGGCGCTCCTTTTATGGTTAGGCCATGCCTCGTTTCCGCAAGATCCTCGACACCGTGGCCCCGTACAAGCCGGGCAAGTCCGTGGCCGCGCCGGCCGGCCGGCGGTCGTACAAGCTGTCCTCCAACGAGTCGCCCTACGAGCCCCTGCCCTCCGTGGTCGAGGTGATCGCCAAGGCGGCGCGCGAGGTCAACCGCTATCCCGACCCGACGAGCATGGGGCTGACCGAGGCCATCGCGGAGCGCTACGACGTCCCGGCCGGCCACGTCACGCTCGGTCCCGGGTCCGTCACGATCGTGCAGCAGCTGCTCACCTCGGTCGCCGACCCCGGCACCGAGTCGGTCTACGCCTGGCGGTCGTTCGAGTCCTACCCGCTGCTGTCGGACCTGGCGGGCATGACGTCGGTGAGGGTGCCGCTGGCGGGCGAGGAGCACGACCTCGGCGCGATGGCCGAGGCGATCACCGAGCGCACCCGCATCGTGTTCGTCTGCACCCCGAACAACCCCACCGGCGTCGCCGTGCGGCGGGCGCAGCTGGCGGAGTTTCTCGACCGGGTGCCCGAGCACACGATGGTGGTGCTCGACGAGGCATACCACGAGTACGTCCGCGACGCCGACGTCCCCGACGGCCTGGCCTTCTACCGCGACCGGCCCAACGTGGTCGTGCTGCGCACGTTCTCCAAGGCGTACGGGCTGGCCGGGCTGCGCGTCGGCTACATGATCGCGCAGGAGCCGGTGGCGGCGGCCGTCCGCAAGACGATCGTGCCGTTCGCCGTCAACCACCTGGCCCAGGCCGCCGCCATCGCCTCGCTGAAGGCGGAGGACGAGCTGCTGGAGCGGGTCGAGCAGGTGGTCAAGGAGCGCACGCGGGTGCGCGAGGCGCTGCTCGAGCAGGGCTGGACGGTCCCGCCGACGGAGGCCAACTTCGTCTGGCTGCGCTTCGACGACGAGCGGCGCACGCTCGCCTTCACCGACGCGTGCGCCGCCGAGGGCGTGGCCGTGCGGCCGTACCCGCCGGAGGGCGTGCGCGTCTCGATCGGCACCCCGGAGGCGAACGACGTGCTGCTCCGGGCGGCCGACGCCTTCCGCAACGGCTGAGGAACGGTCTCGGGGGCGTGCCGTGGAACGGCATCGATCGAGGATCGCCATCGGGGTGGCCGGCCCGCACGACCTGGTGGAGCGGATCGTGCACGTCGGGGCCGGCCTGCCGACGGCGGCGACGTTCCGCCTGGTGAGCGTCCCCCACGACAGCAGGATCATCGGCGGCGTCGACGTGGTGCTGTTCACCGGCCCGCTCCAGTACGACCTGGCCAGGCAGGCGGGCGAGCTCGACGTCCCGGCCACCTACGTGCCGGTGAACGGGGCCGGGCTCTACGCCGCGCTGCTGCGCGGGGCGCTGGGGCAGGGGGTCGACCCGGCCCGGGTGAGCATCGACTCCATCGCGCCCGACGAGGTCGCCGAGGCGTACGACGAGATCGGCCTGCCCACGGCGGGCGTGCACGTCTGCGAATACCGGCGGCCCGACTCCGTGCGCGGCTTCGCCGGCTTCCACGAGCGTCTCCACCGCCAGGGCGCGACCACGGCGGCCCTCACCACGGTCCGCACCGTCGCCACCCGGCTGACGGCCGGCGGGGTGCCGGTGTTGCGCATGACCCCCGCCGCGAGCACGGTGCGCCGGGCCATCGACACCGCGGCGCTGCTCGGGGCGGGCAACCGGGCGCAGGAGTCGCAGATCGCGATCGCGCTGGTGTCGCCCGTGGCCAGGCCCGGCCCCGCCGATCCCGGCGACTACCGGCAGCAGGAGCTGAGGCTGCTGCTGCACCGGTCGTTGCTGGCCGACGCGCGGCTGATGGGCGCCATGGTCGTGCCGCGTGAGGAGCACGCTTACGCCCTGATCACCACGGCGGGGGCGCTGTCGCGGGTCACCGACGGCTTCCGGACGGCGCCGTTCGTCGGCCGGGTGCGCGCCGAGGTGGGCCTCGACGTGGTGTGCGGCCTCGGCCTCGGCGGCACGGCCAGGGACGCCGACGCCCACGCCGCGGCCGCGCTCGACCGCGCCCGCGCCGCGGGGACGGCGGCGTACCTGGTGGACGGCGACGGCGTGGCACTGCCGCTGCCCGCACACGGACGCGCCGCCTCCAGGGAGGCCCGAGGCCCCGGCACGGTCGCGGAGCCGGGCGCCCGGGAGCCCGGCCCCCGTTCTGGGCGGGCGCCCGGTTCCCGGGCGGTGCGGATCCGTGACCGGCTGGTCGAGCGGCTCGGGCCCGGTTGCGTGGTGGTCGACGCCGAGACCGTCGCCGAGATCCTCGGCCTTGCGCCCAGGAGCGCCAGGCGGGTGCTGCAACACCTGGTCGAGGAGGGTCTGGCCTGGGCGCTGCCCCCGGTGCGGTCGACGCGGGCGGGCCGCCCCCGTCAGCCGTACCGCCTCATCACCCGCTGAACGCGGGCCCGCCTCGCGTCAGCGGCGCGCGCCCCAGTTGAGGTAGGCCACGCCCAGCAGGTGGGAGCCCTGGTCGACCTGCAGCGCGCGGCCGACGTAGACGGACAGGGCGTGCGGGTGCAGCGCCTCGTCCCAGGGCGCGAGGGCCATCCAGCGCGGCGCCTGCAGATACTGGCCGGCCGCCGCGAAGCCGCCGGTGCCGTCCACGCGGAGCGTCGTGGTCGGCACCCCCTGCGGGTCGGTGGTGGCCATGTTCCTGGTGTACGCGCGGGCGAGCCGGACCATGTCGGCGCCGTTGAAGCCGAGCCGGTTGCGGAAGGCGAGCACGGCGAACTCCACGTCGATGGCGCCGTGGCTGAGGTCCTCGATCTGCCGGGCGCCGTTGCCCGACGGGGTGAACTCGGAGATCCGCTGGCTCTTGGTGAACCCGCGGTAGGTGTGGCCGAACGTCGGCCAGTACGACCAGGTGTAGGCCTCGTTCGGGCCCGGCTTGAGTTCGCGGGCGAACGTGCGCGCGAGCGCCCGCACCCGGTCGCCGTAGAAGGGGTCGCCGGTCGCGGCGTAGATCTCGGCGTAGGTCTGGCCGAGCGCGAGGAACTGGTTGGTGGGCTGCTCGGTGCCGTCGTAGGCGAGCGGGGTGCCCTTGTTCCAGACGAAGTAGCCGTACCCGTCGTCGGTCTGGCGCCATTCGTCGTCGTGCGCGGCGGCGGCGTCGCGCACCGCCTGGAGGTATTCCTCCGCTTTAGCACGATATTTCGGGACAGAACGGAGTGTCGGTGTTCCGAGCACCACCCGCACGAACGACGCCATGCCCCACGTGATCATCCCGGTGTGCACCGTGAACACCACCGGCTGGGAGACCAGCGACGTGCTGCTCGCGACCGGCACCCCTGTGCCCAGCGCCTTGGCCGTCACCTGCATGGACGACGGGTACGCGGCCAGGATCCGGTCGGGGGCGAAGTCGGGCGAGCCCGGGTCCATGGTCAGGTCGGCGAAGGTCGACGTGGTGCCGGTCCGGCCGCGTACCTCCAGCGTGAACCGCGCCTCGGACGTGCCCGAGCGCACGGTCACGGTGGTCAGATCGGCGTAGCTGACCGCGCTGCGCACCTCCAGCGCCGGCCGCCCGTCGGCGTCGTTCAGCGTGATTTTGCCCAGCGTGTACGGATGCATGGCCCGCCAGGCGGGCAGCGACCGCCCCTGGTAGTCGGTGAAGCCGCGCTCGGAGTCGCGGTTGGCCAGGATCTGGTCGACGGTCTCGATCACCCGGTCCAGGTAGTGGGTGTCCTTGTACGTCTCGTACATACGCATGAAACCGGCCAGGGCGTAGGACTGGCCCCACGCCAGCCCGCCGTGCTCGTTGGTGCCCGCCGCCTGCTCGCCACCGGCGCCGGCGTACCAGGTCCGGTCGAAATGGTCGAAGGTCTCGCGGGAGGTGTAGTCGTGTCCGTCGGCGGCGGCGCGGGTGGCCGGCGCCAGGGCGAGCGCGCCGGCGGCGAGCGCTCCTAAACCGAACTGCCTGCGTGTCAACATCGGGGTGCTGCTCCTTCCGCGCGGGCGTCAGCCCTTCACCGCGCCGCGCATTCCTTCGAGTACGTGCCGTTGCATGAGCATGAAGACGACCACGACCGGGACGATCGACAGGATCGTGCCGGCCGCGAGGGAGCGGACGTCGGTGCCGGTGATGCCGGCGAGGTAGGCGACGCCCAGGGCGATCGGATACTTGGCGGAGTCCTTCAGCACCACCAGCGGCCACAGGAAGCTGTTCCAGACCGAGATGAAGCCGAAGATCGCGAGGATGGCCAGGGTCGGCCTGGCCGCCGGCAGCATGACGTGCCAGAAGATGCGCAGTTCGTGGCAGCCGTCGGTGCGGGCGGCGTCCACGATCTCGCGCGGCACCCCGGCGAACGTCTGGCGGAGCAGGAAGATCCCGAATGCCGACAGGATGCCGGGCAGGATCACCCCCGCGAAGGTGTCGGCCATGCCCAGCTGAGAGACCACCATGAAGCGGGGGATCAGCATGACCTCGCCGGGCAGGAACATCGTGGACAGGATGGCGAAGAAGATCAGGTTGCGCCCTCTGAACCGCATCTGCGCCAGCGGGTACGCGCACAACGCCGACACGATGAGGTACGCCGGCACGGTGATCGCCACGTAGATCACCGAGTTCCACATGTAGTGCGGGAACGGGATGGCCGTCCACGCCTCGATCACCCAGTCCAGCACCGGCGGCCTGGGGATGACGTCCGGCGGGAACGAGAAGACGGCCTGGTCGGCGGGCTTGAGCCCGGCCGACAGCAGGATGAGGAACGGCCCGACGAAGGCGAGGGCGATCGCCGTCAGCAGGATGTACGTCCCTGCTCTGCGGAGGATCACGCGACCACCGCCTGTCCCTTGTTGATCCGGTGGTTGAGCAGGGCCATCCCGATCATCAGCACCCAGAGCACCAGGCCCATGGCGCTGGCGTAGCCCATCTCGTAGTGCTCGAAGGCGGCGGACCAGATGTAGTAGCCGAGCGTGAGGGTGGCGTCCTGCGGGCCGCCCCTGGTCATGACGTAGATCGAGGTGAAGGCCTGCATGGAGTCGAGCATCTCCATGGTGAAGGCCACCGCGATGTAGGGCGCCATGAGCGGCACGGTGATGCGGCGCAGCCGTACCCAGGCGCCGGCGCCGTCCACCTTCGCGGCCTCGTACAGGCTGGTGGGGATCGTCTGCAGACCGGCGAGATAGATCATCATGTAGAACCCCATGCTCTTCCAGCCCTCGACCAGCACCAGCGCGGGCAGCGCCCAGAAGGGGTCGAGCAGGTACTGGATCGGCTGGTCCAGCAGCCCGAAGGCGGTGAGCAGCCAGTTGAGCACGCCCTGCTGGTGGAAGACGTACTCCCAGGCCACGCCGACGGCGACCATCGAGGTCACGACCGGCAGGTAGTAGAGCATCCGGAACGTCCTGATGCCCGGCAGCTTCTGGTTGACCAGCACGGCGAGCAGCAGCGGCAGCACGACGAGCAGCGGGAACATCCCGACGAGGAAGAGCACCGAGTTGAGCAGCGACTTCCAGAAGCGCTCGTCGCCGAGCATGCGGGTGAAGTTGTCCGTCCCGGCGAACGTGGGCGGCGAGACCACGTCGTAGTGGAGAACCGACAGCTGGATGGCGGTGACGGCCGGCCAGGCGAAGAACACGCCGAACAGGACGAGGGCGGGCAGCGCAAACAAGTAGGGGGTGTACCACCGCTGTCCGGGCATCCGGGTGGCGGCCATAGGCATCACATCCTTAGTGCCATCCTAAGCAGTGATAAGGGACGGCCATAATTTGGTGGGAGCGTATAATCGGCACCTAGTCAGGTCAAGAGTGCCCGGCTATTGACGAATACCAGGAAAGACTGTCACGCTGCCGAAAGTGAGATAAAGGACGGCCATATTAAGAGGAGGTTTCGTCCATGTCTCGTCGAGCCTTACTGGCATGTGCGCTCGCGCTATCCCTCACCACCGGATGCGTGGCAGGCACCACCACGAGCAGCGCCCCGCAAACCGCCTCGGCCGGCCGGCCCTTCGAGGGCGAGGTCGAGTTCTGGACGATCAACCTGAAGAAGAACTACAGCGACTACATCACCGGCCTCATCGCCGAATACCAGCGGCAACACCCCAAGGTGAAGGTCAACTGGGTCGACGTGCCCGGGGCCGAGAGCGCCACGAAACTCCTCGCGGCCGTGGCCAGTGGCGACGTGCCCGACGCGGTCAACGTCAACTCCGTCGAGCTGGGCCGCTTCACGCCCTCGCTCGAACCCCTCGACGCCTACTTCGACCAGGCCGCGCTCGCGGACTTCCAGCCCAACCTGGTCGAGCCGCTGCGCTTCGACGGCAAGTTGTACGCGGTGCCGTGGTACAACGGCGGCGCCCCCGTCGCGATGTACCGCAGGTCCGTCGTCGAGAAGGCCGGCTTCGACGAGAAGACCCCGCCGGCCGGCTTCGACGAGGCCCTCGCGCTGGCCGACAAGGTCTACCAGGAGACCGGCGTCCACGGCATGAACAGCATCCCCGACGTCAACGTGCTGCGTTACTACGGGATCGAGCCGCTGTCGGCCGACAGGAGGACGGCCGCGTTCAACACGCCCGAGGCCGTGACGGTCCTGGAGAAGTTCAAGAAGAGCTACGACGGCAAGGGCATCGCGCCCGGCGCCATCTCCAAGGACATCCGGTCGCTGCCGCAGTCGCTCGACAACGGCCAGGTCGCCTTCAAGCCCATGGCCAACGCCGCCGAGCTGCTCAACACGCAGAAGAACGCCCCCGACGTCTACGACGACCTCGTCGTCACCGAGCCGGTGAAGATGAGCACCGGCGGCTACCTGCTGCTGGCGCAGCAGGCGTTCTCCATCCCGAAGGCGTCCACGAACAAGAAGGCCGCCGCCGAGTTCATCAAGTTCTTCACCAACGGCGTCAACCAGCTCGCCTTCTGCAAGATCGTGCCGATCTACCCCTCGACGATCTCCTCGACCAAGGACCCGTTCTTCACCGAGGCCGCCGGCGGCGACGCGATGGCCACCGCCCGGCAGGTGATCGTGAAGGGCCTGCCCCAGTTGCAGTACCAGCCGCTCGGCACCGACAAGGACGCCGAGCTGGGCGAGTACTTCCTGGAGGAGGTCAGGGCCTTCCTGCAGGGAGGCCAGAGCGCGCAGGAAGCGCTCGACGCAGCCGAAGAGAAATGGAACCAAGCCCTTGCTGCCTAAGTTGAGGGTCGGCATCGTCGGCACCGGCATCATGGGGCGCGGCCACGCGGAAGTGCTGGCCGCGCACCCCGACGCCGAGGTCACCGCGGTCTCGCGCAGGCCGCTCGGCGACGCCGCCGTCCACTCCGACTACCACGACCTCATCGCCTCCGGCGCGGTCGACGCCGTGTCGATCACCACGCCCGACCACCTGCACGCCGACGTGATGGTGGCCGCGGCCGAGGCCGGTCTGCACATCCTGGTGGAGAAGCCGTTCACCACCACCGTTGCGGACGCCGACCGGGCCGTCGCCGCCGTCCGCGCGGCGGGCGTGGTCGCGATGTGCCTGTTCAACCACCGCTGGGTGCCGGCGTACGCGCAGGCGAAGGACCAGATGGAGCTGATCGGCGAGCCCGTCGTCGCCTACGCGCGCAAGAACGACACCATCCACGTCCCGACCGAGATGATCGGCTGGGCGGACCGGACGACGTGCGCGTGGTTCCTGTCCAGCCACGACATCGACCTGGTCACCTGGCTGTACGACGACGTGGCGGTGGAGGTTTTCGCCACCGCGCGGCACGGGAAGCTGCGCGGCATGGGCATCGACACCCCCGACGCGATGCAGATCCAGGTCCGCTACAGCCGCGGCGCCGTCGCCACCTTCGAGTCGGCCTGGATCTACCCCAACACCTTCCCTACCACTGTGGACAGCTACGTCACCGTCACCGGCGAGGACGGCGTCATCCAGCTCGACCGCCAGAAGGAGAACATCCAGGTGGCCACCGCCAAGGCCTACACCTACCCGCGCAACATGTTGCAGCGCGTGGTGCACGGTCAGCCCGCCGGAGCCTACCGCGACGCCATCCACCACTTCGTGGACTGCGCCCGCACCGGCGCCGAGCCGCTCATCACGGTGGAGAGCTCCCGCCAGGTGACCGCCGTGCTCGCCGCCGCGCACGAGTCGGCCGAGACCGGGCGGCCGGTGACGCTGTGACGTACGTGGAGAAGCCGCCGCACGTCCACGAGACGCGCATGCGGCACATCAGCGACGAGGACCTGCTGGCCGCGCTCGGCGCCGCCACCGTCGCCGAGACCCGCCACTGGCGCCGTCCGAAGCCGCTGTGGGACCTCGGCAGGGACGACGTCGCGGCGGCGGACGCCCTCATCGGCCAGGAGGTCGACTTCCTCGACAGAAGCCGCGGCCGCTCCCGCCTGTACGGCTTCCACTACCTGCGCTGGATGATGCCCCTGGTGTCCGCCTACGCCCGCACGGGCGATCCGGTCTACGCCAAGGAGTGGGACCGCCTCTTCACCCGCTGGTACGACACCAGGGACCAGGTCGAGGGCGACTGGCCGGGGCTCGACGTGGTCTGGTACTCCCTCGGCGTCTGGGCCCGTTCGATGCACGTCAACGCGGCGCTCGCGGTCTTCGCCGAGGAGCCCGCGCTCGGCGACGGCTGCTGGACGCGCATGCTCAAGACCGTCATCGGCGGCGCCCGCTGGGCGGCGGAGGAGCACGACACGTTCCGCCACGGCAACTGGCAGTTCGTCTGCGCCTGCGAGCTGCTGCACGCGGCCACCCTCTACCCGGAGCTCCCGGAGGCCGCCTCGTGGGCGGAGGTCGCGCGGGCGCGCGTCTTCGACCATCTCGAACGCGACGTGCGCGCCGACGGCGGCCACCACGAGCGCTCGCCCGGCTACCACGTCATGGTCCTGGAGTCGTTGCAGCGTGCGGTGGCGCTGGACCCGCGGATCGGCGAGCACCCCAAGGTCGCGGCCATGCACGCGTGGCTGGCCGCGCTGGAGGCGCCCGGCGGGTGGGTGCCGCACCTTCAGGACAGCGGCGTGGTCTGGCCGGCGGAGCTGCTCGCCAAGGGGCCGAAGGTCGCCGTGCCCGACGGTTCCTGCCTGCTGCCGGCCAGCGCGTACGCGGTCATGCGCGGCGCCGGCCGGTACGCGGTCGTCAACTACGGCCCGTACGTCGGCCACGAGCTGGAGCCGCACAGTCACCACGCCGCGCTCGACTTCGTGCTGGCCGACCGGGACGGGCCGCTGGCCTGGGAGGCGGGCGGGCCGCCGTCGTACGACGACCCCGGCTACTACGACTGGTACCAGGCCACCCGCGGTCACAACACGCTCCTCGTGCCCGGCCAGGACTACACCGAGGACCGGCGGGCCGAGCTCGACCTGTTCGTGACCGGCGAGCACGCCGACGTCTTCGCGGGGCACCACCACGGCTACGCGCAGCGGCACGACCGCAGGATCGTCTTCGTCCACGACGAGCCGTCGTACTGGCTGGTCACCGACACGATCGACGCCGAGGCGATCTGGCAGCTGCACGGCCTGGAGCCGTGGCGGCCGCACGGCTCCGGGCATGTCAGCGGGCGCCTGCTCGTCGTCCCGTCCGCGCCGCCCGACGAGATCCTCCACGGGAACGGTCCCGCCCGCATCCCCGACCAGCGCACCCGCACCGCGGAGTACGGCGAGATCCACTTGCTGGGACTGCGCAGACGCGACGGCAGGTTCACCGTCGCCATCGTCCCCTTCCACGGCGAACCGCCCGAGGTGAGCGTGACCGAATCCCGCGTCACGATCGACGGCACCACCGACACGTTCACCGCGTACGGCTGGAGCCGAGGGGAGAGCTCCCAGCACTGGGGCGGCGATGAGTGAGGACCTGCCGGTCCTGATCGACGCGGACGCCATGCTGGGCCGCCACCCGCGACGCGACGTGGGCGGCGGTACCGCGGCCGAGCTGCTGGCCGCCATGGACCGCGTCGGCATATCGGGGGCACTCGTCGCGAACATGACCGCCTGGCTGCACGACCCCGCGCGCGGCAACCGCGAGCTGCTCGGCCTGGTCGCCGGGGAGCCGAGGCTGAGCGCGTGCTGGGTGCTGCTGCCCGACACCTGCGGCGAGATCGGCGCCGGCTTCGCCGAGGCCGCCGTGGCCGCCGGGGTCCGCGCCGTGCGCGCCTTCCCGGCCGACCACGGCTACGACCTCGCGGGCCCCGACGTCGCCCCCGTGCTGGACGCCCTGTCGTCCGTACGGCTGCCGCTGCTCGTGGACGCCGGGCAGGCGGGCTGGCCGGTCACGGAGGCCGTCGCGCGGGCGCATCCGCGGCTGCGCGTCGTCGTCGGAGGCGCGGGATACCGGATGTTGCGGCAGATCGCCGGGGTGCTCGACCGCGCCCCGAACGTGTACGTCGGCCTGGCCGACCTGTCCTCCCACCGAGGGCTCGAATGGCTGGTCGAACGGTTCGGAGCGGGCCGGTTCCTCTTCGGCACCGGGACGCCGTACCGCGACCCGGCGGAGGCGGTTACCCGGCTGCTCTGGTCGGAGCTGGACGACGCGCAGGTGGCGGCGATCGGCGGGGGCAACCTCCGCCGGCTGATCGGGCAGGAGGTCAGAGCGGCATGAACCGGCTGGCACAGGCCGTGTGGGAGCGGCGGCCGCAGACCGTGACGCGCATCGTGGACGCGCACGCCCACGCGGGGCCGTACAGCGTGTTCTTCATCCCCGACCCGGACGCGGCGGGGATGTTGCGGGTCATGGACCGGTGCGGGGTGGCGCACGCCGTGCTCTCCAGCCACCTCGCGATCCAGCTCGACGCCGCGGCCGGGAACGCGGCCACGGCGGCGATCGTCGGCCAGGCCCCCGACCGCTTCAGCGGCTACCTCACGGTCAACCCCTGGCAGGACCCGGACGGGGAGCTGGCCCGCTGGGGCGACGACCCCCGGTTCGTGGGGATCAAGCTCCATCCGGACCTGCACGACTACCCGCTCACCGGCGCCCGGTACGCGCCGGTGTGGGAGTTCGCCGCGGCGTCGCGGTTCCCGGTGCTCACGCACACCTACAGCGGGTCGCCGTACAACGACCTGCGCCACGTGGACGAGGTGGCCGCCCGCCATCCCGGCGTGACGCTGCTCGCCGGGCACTCCGGGGTGACGCCGCTCGGCATCGACCAGTCCATCGAGGTGGCGAAGCGGCACGAACGCGTCATCCTGGAGGTGTGCGGTTCGTACAACTCGGGGGCGGACATCGTGCGGATGGTGCGTGAGGTGGGCGCGGACCGCGTGGTGTACGGCTCCGACTTCCCCTTCATCGATCTGCGGATGTCGCTGGGCCGCATACTGTTCTCACAACTCACGGATGAGGAAAGGGCAGCGGTGCTCGGGGGAACCGTCACCGGCCTGCTCGGCGGACGAGGGGCATGACGTGGAGCGGCTTCGATCCAAGATCGCGATCGGCGTGGTCGGTCCTCATGATCTGGTCGAGCAGATCGTGCACATCGGGGCGACCCTGCCGACGGCCGGCACCCTGCGGCTCGTCGGCGCGCCGCACGCCGGCGAGAACGAGACGCACGAGAAGCTCAGCAAGATCATGGACAGCATCGACGCCGTGCTGTTCGCCGGACCGCTCCAATACGACCTGGCCCGGCAGTCGGGTGAGATCAGCGTCCCGTCCACGTTCGTGCCGGTGAGCGGTTCGGGCCTGTACGCCACGCTGCTGCGCGGCGTGCTCGCCCACGGCGTCGACCCGGCCAGGGTGAGCATCGACTCCATCGCGCCCGACGAGGTCGCCGAGGCCTACGAAGAGATCGGCGTGCCGATGGCGTCGGTGCACGTCTCCGAGTACTTCCAGCCCGACTCCGTGCGCGACTTCATCGGCTTCCACGAGCGCCTGCACCGCGAGGGCGCCACCACCGCCGCGCTCACCACGGTCCGCACGGTCGCCACCCGGCTGGAGGCCGACGGGGTGCCGGTGCTGCGCATGATGCCGTCCACGAGCACGCTGCGGCAGGCCATCAACACCGCGGCGCTGCTCGGCGCGGGCAACCGGCTGGAGGAGGCGCAGCTCGCGATCGTGCTGGTGTCGCTCGCGGCCTCCGTCCGGCCCGGCCACTCGGGCCCCGGCAACTACTGGCAGCAGGAGCTCAAGCTGCGGCTGCACCGGGCGCTGCTGGCGGAGGCGCGGCTGATGGGCGCCACGGTGGTGCCGCGCGAGGAGAACACCTACGTGGTGACCACCACGGTGGGGGCGCTGTCGCAGGCCACCGACGGGTTCAGGGTGGCGCCGTTCATGGACCGGGTACGGGCCGAGGTCGGCCTGGAGGTGGAGGTCGGCCTCGGGCTCGGCCACACCGCCCGGGACGCCGACGCGAACGCCGTGACGGCGCTCGAACGCGCCCGCGCGGCGGAGGCGGCGGCCGCGTTCATGATCGACAGTGACGGGAACGCGGTGTCGCTGCCCATGCGCCGGCGCGCGCGGGCCGACGTGGTGCGCGAGCCGGCCGACTCCAAGGCGGTGAAGATCAGGGATCGGCTCGTCCAGTCGCTCGGCGAGGACCCCGAGGCCATGGTCGTGGACGCGGAGATCGTCGCGGAGATCCTGGGCGTGGCTCCCCGGAGCGCCCGGCGGGTGCTGCAGAACCTGGTGGAGGAGGGCCTGGCGTGGGCGCTGCCCCCGGTGAAGTCCGCCCAGGCCGGCCGCCCTCGCCAGCCGTACCGCCTGATCGCGGGCTGACCTCCGGCGGGTCGCCTGGGGTGAGGCGGCCGGCTGACCTCCGGCGGGTCGCCCGGGTCAGGTCATGAGGGCGGGGGTGACCGGGGTGTGCAGGGACCAGCCGAGGGTGGCGTAGAGGGCCTGGCCCTGCTCCGTGGCGACGAGCACGCCGCTGCGGGCGCCCCGCGAGACCGCGGCGGACGCGAGCATCTTCATGATCACGGTGCCGAGGCCGCGGCGGCGGTGCCCGGCCGCCGTCTCCACCTGGTCGACGACCGCCGTCGTGCCCGCCAGCGCGATCTGGCCCCGCGCGGCGACCTCGCCGTCCGTCGTCAGCAGCCGCGCGACCGTGACGCCGGCCCGCGTGGTCACCGCCGGGACGTAGCCGGCGGGAGTACGCGGCAGGGCCCGCGACAACGAGTCCATGACCATCATGTACTCCTGCTCCTTCACCGCCCAGGCCGGCGGCAGGTGGGGCGCGACCGCCTCGGCGGGCCCGCAGAGCTTGAGCCAGGTGCCCGGGGCGGTGACGGCCCGGGTCAGGAGGCGCAGCAGCTCGGGCGTCGGACCGGGCACGATGTGCCGGGCCACGTGCCCCGGCAGTCCCACGTCCACGCGCAGCCCCCACGGCTCGCGTACGGGCTTGGGGGTGTTGCGGGAGACGACCCAGCCATCGACCCATGCCTGGACTGTCATTGAATTGGCGGGTTTGAGAACCTCCGTCACGGAGGACAGCCTAAGGTCTGCCATAAATTCGCCGACGGGGCATACCAGGATAAAAAGGATGCGGCGTGGCACTGCCTGGACGCACCCCCCGCCCGGTAGGGTCCTCGGTGTGCGCGTTGAGATTCATGGTCACCGAGGAGCTCGGGGCCTGTGGCCCGAGAACACTCTGCCGGGGATGAGCCGCACGATGGAGCTGGGCGTGCATGCGCTCGAGCTCGACGTCGCGCTCACCGCCGACCGCCGTCTCGTGCTCACGCACGACCTCACCGTCTCGGCCGTCACCAGCGCCGACCGCGGCCCGGTCCACGCCGGCGACCCGCTCTACCCCTACGTCGGCAAGCCGATCAACGCCCTCACCCTGGCGCAGCTGCGCACGCTCGACGTCGGCGTACGCCTGCCGCGCCACCCCGACGACCCCTTCGCGCTGACCCAGGTGCCCATGCCCGAGACCCGCATGCCGACGCTCGGCGCGGTGCTCGGCCTGGTCGACGCCTACGAGGCCGAGGGCGTGCGGCTGCACGTCGAGCTCAAGTCCGACCCCACCCGGCCGCAGCTGACGGCCGACCCGGCGATGTTCACCGGCATGGTGGTCGAGGAGCTCGACAAGCACGGCCGGCTCGGCAACGCCGCCATCCTGAGCTTCGACTGGCGCGTCATCGGCGAGGCCGCCCGGCTGGCCCCCGGCACCCGCCGCTTCGCCCTGATCGAGCCCGACACCCTCCACTGGAACGACGGCGTGGGCGACGACGTGCCCGCCGCCGCGCGCGATGCGGGGGCCACCACGCTCTCGCCCGAGCACGTCATGGTCGACGAGCGCCTCATGGCGCAGGCGTCCGCCGCCGGGCTCGACGTGGCGGTCTGGACGGTCAACGACGCCGCGCTCGCCGGCCGGATGCTCGACCTCGGCGTGGCAGGCGTCGTCACCGACTATCCCGACCGGATGCGCGACCTGTGGCGCGAGCGGGGCCTGGAGCTGCCCGAGCCCGTCGCCCCGCTGCGCCCCGTGGGCGTCTGACCTTCAGAGCCGGCCGTTGCGGCGGAAGCCTCAGAGCCAGCCGTTGCGGCGGAAGCCGCGGTGCAGCAGCACGCAGGCCGTCACCATGACGGCCAGGACCGCCGGATAGCCCCACACCTGCTTGGTCTCCGGCATGAACTCGAAGTTCATCCCGTAGACGCCGGCGATCATCGTGGGCACCGCCAGGATGGCCACCCACGACGAGATCTTGCGCATGTCCTCGTTGGCGAGGGCGTTGGAGCGGGCGAGCGCGGCCTGCAGGATCGAGCTGCACAACTCGTTGGACGACTCCACCTGCTCGCACACCCGCGACAGGTGGTCGCCGACGTCGCGGAAGTATTCGCGCATCTCCGACGGGATGACGCGGCGCTGGGGGAGCGCCGACAGCGGCGACAGCAGCGGCGTGACGGCCCGCTTCATCTCCAGCATCTCGCGCTTGAGCTGGTAGATGCGGTTGATGTCGCGGGAGCTGACGTCGGCGAACACGGTCGCCTCGACCTCTTCGAGCTCCAGCTGCATCAGGTCGGCCACCTGCAGGTACTGGTCGACCACGTGGTCGGCGATGGCGTGCAGGACGCCCGCCGGGCCGCGCTTCAGCAGCTTGGGGTCGCCTTCGAGGCGCTCGCGGACGACGGTGAGCGGGCAGTGCGCGCCGTGGCGCACGGTCACCACGAAGTCGACGCCGAGGAAGACCATGATCTCGCCGGTGGCGATGATCTCGCCGTCGTACTGGTCGTGGTCGAGGTAGGCGAGGGTCTTCAGCACCATGAACAACGAGTCGCCGTACCGCTCGACCTTGGGGCGCTGGTGGGCCTTGACGGCGTCCTCGACGGACAGGGGGTGCAGGCCGAAGACCCCGGACAGCCACTCCACCTCGGGAGCGGCCGGCTCGTGCAGGCCCACCCAGACGAACGCGTTGGGGCCCTCGGCGTCCTTGTTGTGCTCGCGTACGAGGCGCAGGGCCTCGATGATGCCGGGGGCGCCGACCTTCTTGCCCTCGACGTAGGCGCCGAACTCGACGACGGAGTCGACGGGGGGAAGACGGACGTCACGCAACGGCTTGGTCAGCTGGTGAGCGGCGCGCGACGGCACGGGGTGGCGGTTGATGCGACGGAAAAGCGTGGACGAGCGCATGGCAGTCCCTTTCCGCCCGACCTGGCACGCTCCACGCGCGATGGGGAGATCACCTCAATCGAACGAACATGCGTGGAGGCACGATCAGGCTGCCGGATTGGAGTGGTCGGGGGTAACTGGGGTGTACGTGACGGACCACGTACTGCTGGGATCACCAGGATTCATCCCGGACCACCTCCAATCGCTAAGAGACGCCGCAAAGCCGCCTTAACCTACCACAGGCGTGTGAACGGATCTGACGATACTCGTCGGGAGAGGCGCGCTCAGGAAGAACTCCACAAAGGTTGTCGCTTATTCCGTCATCGGGCCGTGCGGGCGGCCTAGGGCGGGTGGCGTGCGGCGGGCCTGCGAGAATGGACCGCGTGCGCGTTCTAGTCATTGGTTCCGGCGGGCGTGAGCACGCCCTGTGCCGTTCACTCAAGCTCGATCCCCAGGTCAGCGAGCTCCACTGCGCCCCAGGCAATCCGGGCGTCGAAGAGGTCGCCACCGTGCACCCCGTCGACCCCCTCGACCCCGGGCAGGTGGCCGAGCTGGCCACCCGGCTGCGGATCGACCTCGTCGTGGTGGGGCCGGAGGCGCCGCTCGTCGCGGGGGTGTCCGACGCGGTGCGCGAGGCGGGCATCGCCTGCTTCGGGCCGTCCAGCGGGGCCGCCATGATCGAGGGCTCCAAGGCGTTCGCCAAGGAGGTCATGCAGGCGGCCGACGTGCCGACCGCCCGGTCCATGACGTGCACCACCGAGGCGGAGGCCGCGGCGGCGCTCGACGAGTTCGGCGCCCCCTACGTCGTCAAGGACGACGGGCTGGCCGCGGGCAAGGGCGTGGTCGTCACCACCGACCGGGCCGAGGCGCTGGCGCACGCGCGGGCGTGCGACCGGGTGGTGATCGAGGAGTTCCTCGACGGCCCCGAGGTGTCGCTGTTCGCGCTCTGCGACGGCAGCACGGCCGTGCCGCTCCAGCTCGCCCAGGACTTCAAGCGCGCCCTCGACGGCGACGAGGGGCCCAACACCGGTGGCATGGGCGCCTACACGCCGCTGCCCTGGGCGCCCGAGGGCCTGACCGAGCAGGTCATGCGCGAGGTCGTGCACCCGACGATCGCCGAGCTGGGGCGGCGCGGGCTGCCGTACCAAGGGGTGCTCTACGTGGGGCTGGCGCTGACGGCGAAGGGGCCGAAGGTGGTCGAGTTCAACGCCCGGTTCGGCGACCCCGAGACGCAGGTGCTGCTCGACCGGCTGGAGACGCCGCTCGGCGGGCTGCTGTTGGCCTGCGCGACCGGCGAGCTGGGGCTCGACCCGGTGTTCAGGCCGGGCTCGGCCGTGACCGTGGTGATCGCGTCGGAGGGCTACCCCGCCGCCCCGGTCAAGGGCGACGTGATCAGGGGGCTGGGGGCGACGGACGACGCGTACGTGCTGCACGCCGGCACGAGAAGGAAGGACGGCGAGGTGGTCTCCGACGGCGGGCGGGTGCTCAACGTGGTGGGCCACGGGCCCGACCAGGAGAGCGCGCGCCGCGCCGCCTATGATCTCGCCGGCCGCATCGAGCTGCGCGGCTCCCACCACAGGACGGACATCGCCCGATGAGACACGTGCACTCCGGCAAGGTGCGAGACCTCTACGAGACCGACGACGGCCTGCTGCTGATGGTCGCCTCCGACCGTCTGTCGGCCTTCGACCACGTGCTGGAGCCCGACATCCCCGACAAGGGGGCGATCCTCACGCAGATGTCGTTGTGGTGGTTCGACCAGCTCAAGGACATCGTGCCCAACCACGTCGTGGCGCGCGGCGACGACCTGCGCAGCGTGTTGTGCCGGCCGCTGCGGATGGTGCAGGTCGAGTGCGTGGCCCGGGGCTACCTCACGGGCGGCGGGCTCAACGAGTACCGCGAGAGCGGCGCGGTCTCCGGCGTGCCGCTCCCGCCCGGGCTGGAGGACGGCTCGCGGCTGCCCGAGCCGATCTTCACGCCGTCCACCAAGGCGCCGCTGGGCGAGCACGACGAGCCGATCGCCTACGAGCGGGTCGTGGCGGACGTCGGCGCGGAGACGGCCGAGGCGCTGCGGCAGATCACGCTGGCCGTCTACTCGCGCGGGGCGGAGATCGCCCGCGAGCGGGGCATCATCGTCGCCGACACCAAGATCGAGCTGGGCTGGGACGCCGATGGTGTGCTGACGCTGGGCGACGAAGTTCTCACACCCGACTCGTCACGCTTCTGGCCGGCGGACGAATGGCACCCGGGCCGTACGCAGCATGCTTTTGACAAGCAATTTGTGCGCGATTGGCTACTTTCGCCCGAATCTGGATGGGACAAATCCTCTGGAAACCCCCCACCTCGCCTTCCCGACCACGTGGTAGAGCGCACGCGGCAGCGATACCTGGAAGCGTACGAGCGCATCACGGGGGCTCCTTTTAGCGGATGATTCGGCTGGGCCAGGTGGTGTGAGCGGCTACTGTTGGCCCGATCGAGCCTCACCGTTATTTCCAAGGAGCCGCACGAATGGTCCGTTACCGCGTGCGCGGTGGCAACGCACTGCGTGGAACCGCGTTCATCCAGGGCGCGAAGAACGCCGTGCTTCCCATGATCGGTGCGGCTCTGCTCGCCGCCAAGGGCCGCACCGTCCTGCGCAACGTGCCGATCATCGAAGACGTCCGCCGCGCGGTCGAGCTGGCCGAGTCCGTCGGCGCGTACGTCGAGCTGCACGAGTCAGAGCGCACGCTGGTCATCGACGCCTCCCGGGTGAGCAGCCCCGTGCTGCCCGCCGAGATCGCCCGCCGCTTCCGCGGCTCGGTGCTGTTCACCCCGGCGTTGCTGCACCGCCTCGGCGAGGCGGTCGTCGAAGGCGTCGGCGGCTGCAACCTCGGCAGCCGCAACCTCGACTTCCACTACCTCGGCTACAAGCGCCTCGGCGCGATCGTCGACGAGGGCGAGACCGTCATCCACGTCAAGGCCGCCGGCCTGACCGGCGCCACCCTCTATCTCGACACCCCGTCCCACACCGGCACGGAGAACCTCATCATGGCCGGCGCCCTGGCCAAGGGCACCACCGTGATCGAGAACGCCGCGCTGGAGCCCGAGGTGCTCGACGTCATCGACATGCTCACCAAGATGGGCGCGCGCATCAGCGGCGGCGGCACGGGGTTCATCACCGTCGAGGGCGTCGAGGAGCTGCACGCCGTCGAGCACACCGTCATGCCCGACCGGCTCGACGCCGGCGTCTTCGCGATGGCCGCGGCGATCACCGGGGGCGAGCTCAGCCTCGTCGGCACCGGCCTCGACCTCGGCGTCGTGCGCTACAAGCTCGAGCAGATGGGCGTCGAGTTCCACCGCCAGGGCGCGGTGCTGCACGTCGGGTGCGAGGGCCCGCTGCGGCCGATCAACATCATCACCGACACCTATCCCGGCTTCGCCACCGACCTGCAGTCGCCGATGATGACCGTCGCGGCGCTCGCCGACGGCACCAGCTACATCCACGAGCGCATCTTCGACGGCAGGTTCGCCCTGGCCGGCGAGCTCAACAAGATGGGCGCCAACGTCGAGGTCGACGGCAGCCGGGCGATCGTCCGCGGCCGCACGCCGCTGACCGGCGCCCAGGTGACCGCCCACGACCTCCGCTCGGGCATCGCTCTCGTGCTCGCGGGTCTGGCGGCCGAAGGCGAGACCGTGATCGACTCCGGATACCTCATCGACCGCGGCCACGCACATCTCGCGGCACGAATGCGTGCGCTCGGCGCGGACATTACACGAGAGATTTCCGAACACTAAAAAAGGGCAAGAAAACCGCGTTGAGCTGCTAGGACATCTAGTCGGGCGGTCAACTAGAACGACTTTCCGGAAAAGTCAGGCGTGACATTACGGCCCCCGCAAGCGATCGTTCCAAAAGAGAGCACTGCAACGGACGGCAGGATGGGACGAACATTGGTCGAGAGGGCCGAAGAAACTCCCCGAGTGTCACGCCCGGGCGCCATGACACCGGACCTCACCATTGGCGTGGTCGGACCCCACGATCTGGTCGAGCGGGTCATGTTGATGGGTCACGCCGCGGCGCCGCTGCCGTGTCGCCTTGTTGCGGCCGCCTATCGCGATGAGCAGGAGGCCCCCGACAAGGTGACGCGGCTCGGTCCCGGTGTCGACGCGTGCCTGTTCGCCAGCCCGGTCCCCTACGACCTGGCCCGGCGATCAGGTGTGCTGACGATGCCCGCGACGTACGTGCAACTCGGCGGAGCAGCACTGGTGGCGGCGCTGGCCAAGGCCGCGATCGACACCCGCATCGACCCCCAGCGGGTCAGCATCGACGTGGTGAGCCGGGCCGACGTGGAGGAGGCGTACACCGATCTCGGCATCCCGGCCTCCGACGTGCACAGCCGCGACGAGCCGGGCGCCACCGGCACGATCGCGGCCTACCACGAACGGCTGGTCCGGCAGGGCGCCACGACGGGAGCCCTGACGTGCCTGCCCGCGGTGGCCGAGCGCCTGCACGCCGCCGGCGTGCCGGTCATCAGGATCAGGCCGACGTCGGCGGCGGTCCGTACGGCGCTGCACACGGCGGCGCTGCTCGGGGCGCACCACCGGCTGGAGGAGTCACAGCTCACCGTGGTCCTCGTGGAGGTCCCGACGCTGCGCGAGCCCGTACGCCGGGCCGCGCCGCGCTACTGGCGCGACGAGCTGCGGCTGTCGCTGCACCGGCTCCTGGTCCAGGAGGCCAACCGGATCAACGCGACGGTCTGGCCCATCGACGACCACAGTTACCTGGTCACGGCCACGCGGGGGTCCATCGCGGCGGCCACCGACGGGTTCCGGGTGCTGCCGTTCGCGGGCCGGATCAGGGACGAGCTCGGCCTCGCGGTCGAGGTCGGCGTCGGGATGGGCCGGACCACCCACGACGCCGAGTCGCACGCCCGCGCCGCGCTGGCCCGCACGCAGGCGGGCAAGCAGGCGCAGGGTTTCGCGGTCGACAGGGAGGGCCGGGCGCTGATCCCGGCGCCCCGCATGCCGCCCACGGGCGCGACGGCGCTCAAGCCCAAGGGGGTCGAAGTGCTGGCCCGGCTGGCGGCCAAGCTGGAGGGCGGCGACACGGTCGTCGACGCCGAAGGCGCGGGCAAGATGCTGGGCGTCACGCCGCGTACGGCACGGCGGTTGCTGCGCACGCTGGTTGACGAGGGGCTCGCGTGGCCGCTACCGCCGAACCGCACGCCTCAGCCGGGGCGGCCCCGGCAGCTCTACCGGCTGATCGTGGAGAAGCTCGGTCCACGCTGACGACCGCCGCCCCGTTCCGGGTCCGCCGTCCTGCCTTCCCCCTTCCGAAGGACGGCGGGCCCCCGGGGGCGCTATCGCACTGACTTTTGTCAATGGGTTGGTTGACGCGGGCGGAGAGGGGTATGTTCTCCGCTGCCCCCGATCGACGCGATTCGGACGGGGGCACCAAATCTGTTCCGGTGACCGCTTCCCGGATGCCTCTTCTCCGCCCCTGTGATGCCCCTGCGGCCGTGCTCGGCTGCCTGGTGGGGTAAGGGTGAGGGCCCCTCTCGCCGAGGCGCGTACGTCGCGTATGCCGCCATGTCATCTCAAGGTCTGAAATCGACCGGCGAACTGTCACCCCGCGGCGCTACTGTCACGAGTCATGACCGTTAACGCCCCTGACGCCAAGGTGACCCCGGCCGTCTGGGGAGCCCTCGCCATCGTCTACGTGGTCTGGGGCTCCACCTACCTCGGCATCGCGCTGTCCGTCGAGACGATCCCGCCGATGCTGGCCGGCTCCCTGCGCTTCCTCACCGCCGCCGCGCTGCTCGGCGGGTTTCTCTTCCTGCGCAAGGGCCGCGAGGCGTTCCGGATGACGCGCCGGCAGTTCTTCGGCGCCGCCCTGGTCGGGCTCTTGCTGCTCACCGGCGGCAACGGCATGGTGGGCGTCGCCGAGCAGCACATCTCGACCGGCCTGGCCGCGCTGCTCGTCGCCTCCGTGCCGCTGTGGCTGGTGGTGTTCAGGTTCGCCGTACGCGACCGGCCCCGGCCGCTCACCCTGGCGGGCGTCCTCGTCGGCCTCGCCGGCGTCGCCGCGCTGTCGCTGACAGGCGGCCAGGCGGGCAGCACGACCGGCATCGTGATCATCCTGGTCGGCTCGCTGTCGTGGGCGGTCGGCTCGTTCCTGTCGGCCCGCATCGCGATGCCGGCCAACACCTTCGCCGCGAGCACCGTCGAGATGCTCGCGGGCGGCCTCGGCCTGCTGCTGATCGGCGGCGTGTCGGGCGAGCGGCTCGACCTGTCGGCGATCAGCGGCCGCTCCTGGGCGGGCCTGGTCTACCTCATCCTGGTCGGCTCGCTGGTCGGCTTCACGTCGTTCGCGTGGCTGCTCGGCCACGCCCCCATCTCGCTGGTCTCCACGTACGCCTACGTCAACCCGGTCGTCGCGGTCGCGCTCGGCGCGCTGGTGCTGTCGGAGCCCGTGACGATCCAGGTCGTCGCGGGCGGCCTGATCATCCTCGTCGGCGTCGCGCTGGTGATCTCCACCGAGCGGTCAAAGCGTGCCAAGCGCGTCCGCGAACGCGTCGACGGTGAAGGCGACGTCGGCCTCGGTGTGCGCCGACGACATGAACCACAACCCGCGCGGGACCATGTTGACGCCCCTGTCGAGTAGCGCCGCGTGCAGCCGGGTCATCGCGGCCCGGTCGGTGGTCGCGAAGTCCCGGTAGTTCCGCACCGACGACGCCTCGGTGACGTACGTCTGGAACACCGGGCCGGGGCCGTCCACCAGCATCGGGACGCCCGCCTTCGCGGCGGCCGAACGCAGGCCCTCCATGAGCTCGGCGCCGCGGGCGTACAACGTGCCGTAGACCTCGTCGCGGCGTTCGTCGAGGACGCGCAGCGTGGCCTCGGCGGCGGCGATGCCGACGGGGTGGGAGTTGAACGTGCCGGCGTGCGCGACCTTGCCGGTCGAGATGTGGTCCATGACGTCGGCGCGTCCCACGAGCGCGGAGACCTGCATGCCGCCCGCCATGGCCTTGCCGAACACCGACAGGTCCGGCGTGACGCCCAGGTGCTCCTGCGCGCCGCCGGGCGCCAGCCGGAACCCGGTGATGATCTCGTCGAAGATCAGCAGCGTGCCGTGCTCGCGGCACAGGTGCTGGACCTCTTCCAGGTAGCCGGAATCGGGCTCGATGGCGCCCGTGTTGCACAACACCGGCTCCATGATCACCGCGGCGAGCCGCCCGGCGTGTTCCTCCATGAGCCGGCGCAGCGCGGGCACGTCGTTCCACGGGCAGACGACGAGGTCGTCGGGGCGGCCGAGCTGCTGTCCCGCCGTGCCGGGGACGGCCGCCGGCGCGTCGGCCGGGCCGGCCGCGTCGAGCGCGGGGTGCACGCTGAACAGGACCGGGTCGAGCCAGCCGTGGTAGTGGCCCTCGAACTTGAGAATCGCCTCGCGCCCGGTGTATCCCCTGGCCAGCCGGAGCGCGGCGTGCACGGCCTCGGAGCCGACGGTGTTGAACCGGACCCGCCCGGCCGACGGCACCAGCGCGCACAGGCGCTCGGCGACCCGCACCTCGGCGGCGTGCTGGGCGGAGTAGGCCATGCCGCGCGCGGCCTGCGCGGCCACCGCCTCCACGACCTCGGGCGGGCAGTGGCCCAGCACCGACGGGCCCTGGCCGAGGACGTAGTCGACGTACTCGTTGCCGTCGACGTCCCACAGGCGCGAGCCCTTCGCGTGGTCGACGAAGAGCGGCACTCCGTCGACCCGGCGGGCGTCGCTGGAGACGCCGCCGGCGAGGTAGCGCCGCGCGTCCGCGTACATTCTGCTGCTGGCGTCCAAGGTCCGCGTCATGGCGCCATCCAATCGGCGCGCGCGGCCCGCCCACAAGCAAGTGCGCAAGGACGGGGTCGGCATCGCAAGGACGGGGCCTTGTGGCCGCATGCCCGCCGCTGGTGGGCTTTGAGGCATGTTTCTCGGGCGTGTACGGCGGACGGCCGCCGATCCGGTGGAAGTGGTGGCCTGGCGGCCGGGCGGCGAACTGCTGCCCCTGACCGGCCTTACGGGCGGCGACGACCCGGTGGCGATGCTCGCCCACTACGGGCTGGAGCGGCTCACCGAGGAGGCCGACCGGCGGTGGGCGGCGGCGGGTGAGCTGCTCGCCGAGGGCGACGTGCTGTTCGAGCCGCCGGTGGCGACCTGCACGAAGGTCTGCTGCCTGGCGCTCAACTACGTGGCGCACGCCGAGGAGAGCGGCCTGGAGGTGCCGCCCGACCCGGTGCTGTTCTTCAAGCCGCCGTCCGCGCTGACCGGCCACAACAGGCCCGTGGTCGCGCCGGCCCGCACCCGCCACCTGGAGCACGAGGTGGAGCTGGCCGTGGTGATCGGCTCGGTCACCCGCGACCTGCCGCAGGAGCGCTGGCGGGAGGCCGTCGCCGGCTACACCGTGCTCAACGACATGACGGCCAGGGACCTGCAGCTCACGAACATCGCCCACAACCAGCCGTGGGACCAGGCGAAGGGCTTCGACACCTTCGCGCCGGCGGGGCCGTACCTGGCGACGGTGGACGAGGTGCCGGACCCGCAGGACGTCGAGCTGACGCTGGAGGTGGACGGCGAGGTACGGCAGCGGGCGAACACCAAGCAGATGGTGTTCGGCGTCCCTCGGTTGATCGCGGACCTGTCGGACGGCATGACGCTGCTGCCCGGCGACCTCATCGCGACCGGCACCGTCGCCGGGATCGCGCCGCTGAAGCACGGCGACGTCATGCGCGCGACCGTGGCCGGAGTCGGCACACTCGTCAACGAAGTGGTATTTCGGTCTGCCTAAACCGACGTTACTCTTGGCCGTATGGAGTACGCGGTTGGTGTGCTCGTCGACATCGACGACTACATGGCGCTGTCCAGGGCCCGCGGATCCCAGTGGGCGCGCACGCAGCTGGAGCGCGCCGACCGCGCGATCCGCGAGGTCACCGCGTGCGTCGCGCTGCCGCCCGAGGAGTGGCTGGTCGTCCTGGCCGGCCCCGACCCCCGCCGCCTCATGGACCGGGCGAGCACCCTGGCCGAGGACGTACGCGCCCGCATCGGGCGGGCCGGCGAGCTGACGGCCACGGTCAGCCTCGGACGCCCCGGGCTCCCGGCCGAGGCGGAGCGGGACGCGCGCCGTACCAACGCCTACAAGCTGGTGCTGGGCGGCGACCGGGTGATCACGGCGCCGGAGGGGGACCGCCCGGAGGGCGGGCCGCCGGTGCGGATCGAGCCGGAGCTCGCGCGCGCCGTCCACGCCGGCGACCGCCGGGCGGCGGCGGCGCTGCTGACCGGATGGGTCGACCGCTGCGCCCAGGAACGCGACCTCGACCCGGCCACGCTGCATCGGTGGCTCGTCGGGGAGCTGCTGTTCGTGGTGGACCTGGTCAACCGGCGCAGGCTGGCCAGCGGCAGCACCGACTGGGTGGACGCCTGCGCCCGGCTGCCGATCGCGGAGCTCGTGACGGTGAGCTCCATCCACGAACGCTCATATTTACGGATCTGGGTGGAAGAGATCCTGACGCGGCTCATCCCCGCGTCCGCCCGCGACATCCTGTCGATGGCCGAGAGCTACATGGCCGCCCACTACGCCGACCCCGGCCTGCGGCTGACCACCGTGGCCCAGGCCGTCTCGGCGAGTCCCTTCCACATCGCCCACCTGTTCGCCGCCGAACGCCGCACGACGTTCCTGCGCCAGCTGACCGGGCTGCGCATGCGGCACGCCCGGTCGCTGCTGACGTCGTCGGCGCTGCCGGTGGAGGCGGTGGCCACGCGCTCCGGCTACCAGAGCGCGAAGGCCTTCCGCGGGGTGTTCAAGCGGCACGTGGGCTGCTCACCCAGCGAATACCGCAGAGCCCACCGGGCTCAGACGAGCGAGCGGATCACCAGGGTCTGATCGCGGCCCGGGCCCACGCCGATGGCGGAGATCGGCGCCCCGCTCATCTCCTCCAGGGCCCGCACGTACGCCTGCGCGTTGCGCGGCAGGTCCTCGAACGACTTCGCGCCGGTGATGTCGTCCTGCCAGCCGGGCAGCTCCTCGTAGATCGGCTTGGCGTGGTGGAAGTCGGTCTGCGTCATGGGGATCTCGTCGTGCCGCACCCCGTCGACCTCGTACGCCACGCACACCGGGATTCTCTCCAGCCCCGACAGCACGTCGAGCTTGGTGAGGAAGTAGTCGGTGACGCCGTTGATGCGGGTCGCGTAGCGGGCGATCACCGCGTCGAACCAGCCGCAGCGGCGGTTGCGGCCGGTCGTGACGCCGTACTCGCCGCCGGTGGTGCGCAGCCAGTCGCCCATCTCGTCGGTCAGCTCCGTCGGGAACGGCCCCGACCCGACGCGGGTGGTGTACGCCTTGAGGATGCCGATGATCTTCGTCAGCCGGTTCGGCGGGATGCCCGCCCCGGCGCACGCCCCGCCCGAGGTAGGCGAGGACGACGTGACGAACGGGTACGTGCCGTGGTCGATGTCGAGCAGCGTGCCCTGCCCGCCCTCCAGCAGCACGAACTTGCCCTCGTCCAGCGCCTTCGACAACACCAGCGAGGTGTCGGCGATGTGCGGCTTGAGCCGCTCGGCGTAGGCGAGGTACTCCTCCACCACCGCGGCCGGCTCGATGCCGCGCCGGTTGTAGACCTTGGTCAGGACCTGGTTCTTCTCCGTCAGCGCGGCTTCGATCTTCTTGGCCAGGATGCCGGGGTCGAGCAGGTCCTGCACGCGCACGCCCATCCGGGCGATCTTGTCGCCGTACGCGGGCCCGATGCCGCGCCCGGTCGTGCCGATCCTGGCCTTGCCCAGGTAACGCTCGGTCACCTTGTCGAGCGCCTTGTGGTGGGGCATGATCAGGTGGGCGTTGGCCGAGATCAGCAGGCGCTCGGCGGAGATGCCCCGCTCGGCCAGCCCGTCGATCTCGGCGAGCAGCACGCCCGGGTCGATCACCACGCCGTTGCCGATGACCGGCACCACCTCCGGCGACAGGATCCCCGTGGGAAGCAGGTGGAGCGCGTATTTCTGGTCACCGATGACCACGGTGTGACCCGCGTTGTTGCCCCCCTGATAGCGGACGACGTAGTCGACGTCGCCACCGAGCAGGTCGGTGGCCTTGCCCTTGCCCTCATCGCCCCACTGGGCACCCACGAGAACGGCAGCCGGCATGGTTCAGTCTCCCGAGCACAAAACGAAACCCCTGGCGCAAGTGCGACAGGGGCTCTTGCGTTGAGAGACTACCCGAACGTGCTCATTCAGGGCTAACCCTTGGTCAGCGCGTCGTAACCCGTCTCCGTGCTGTCCTTCAGGAACTGCAGGCAGCGCTCGGCCTCGTCCTTCTCACCGATGGCCTGCGCGGCGCGGGACAACGCGTACAGGCAGCGCAGGAACCCGCGGTTGGGCTCGTGCTCCCACGGGATCGGGCCGTGGCCCTTCCAGCCGCTGCGGCGGAGCTGGTCGAGGCCGCGATGGTAGCCGGTGCGGGCGAAGGCGTAGGAGGTCACGGCATGGCCCTGCGCGAAGTACTCCTCCGCGAGCGCGGCCCATGCCGCCGGGTAAGCGGGGAACCGGGCGGCCACGTCGGCGGCCTTGACGCCGGATTCCAGCAACTCCCTGGCCTCGGGCAGCTCCGGCAGATGCGTCGGGGGCGGCCCGGCGAGAAGGTTTTCCATAGCACCAGTCATACCCGCCAGGCCGCCGAAGTGGCTATGAGATCTTCGTCCCAGCGCTCTTCAGGCTCTGGCACGCCTCGACGACGCGGGCGGCCATCCCGGCCTCCGCGGCCTTGCCGTACGAACGCGGGTCGTAGGTCTTCTTGTTGCCCACGTCGCCGTCGACCTTGAGCACGCCGTCGTAGTTCCGGAACATGTGGTCGGCGATCGGCCGGGTGAAGGCGTACTGGGTGTCGGTGTCGACGTTCATCTTGACGACGCCGTACGAGATGGCCTCGTGGATCTCCTTCAGCAGCGAGCCGGAGCCGCCGTGGAAGACCAGGTCGAAGGGCTTGTCCTTGCCGTACTTCGCGCCGACGGCCTCCTGGATGTCCTTCAGCACGCTCGGACGCAGCTTGACGTGGCCCGGCTTGTACACGCCGTGCACGTTGCCGAACGTGGCGGCCAGCATGTAACGGCCGTGTTCGCCCAGGCCCACGGCCTCGGCGGTGTCGAGCGCGTCGCCGACCGTCGTGTAGAGCTTCTCGTTCATCTCGCCGACGACGCCGTCCTCCTCGCCGCCGACGACGCCGATCTCCATCTCCATGATGATGCGGGCCCGCGCGCACTTCTCCAGGAGCTCCCTGGCGATCTGCAGGTTCTCCTCCAGCGGGACGGCCGAGCCGTCCCACATGTGGGACTGGAACAGCGGGTCGAGGCCCTTGGAGACGCGTTCGATCGACAGGTCGATCAGCGGTCGCATGTAGCCGTCGAGCTTGTCCTTCGGGCAGTGGTCGGTGTGCAGGGCCACGGTGACCGGGTATTTCGCGGCCACCACGCGCGCGTACTCGGCGAGCGCGGTCGCGCCGGTGACCATGTCCTTGACCGTGGTGCCCGAGAGGAACTCCGCGCCACCGGTGGAGACCTGCACGATGCCGTCGCTCTCGGCCTCCGCGAAACCGCGCAGCGCGGCGTTCAGCGTCTGGGAGGACGTCACGTTGATCGCCGGGTAGGCGAATCCGCCGGCCTTGGCCCGGTCGAGCATCTCGGCGTAGACCTCTGGAGTCGCAATGGGCATGATCATCTCCCTGAGAAGTTACGGCTTCGGGCCAGGCCCAGTATTCCGAGTGTCTACCCCATGTGGTAGAGCCGACGCGCGCGGGGGTCGTCGTCGAGGCGGTCCCCGGCCTGGTCGCGGCCACGGGATAGTCTCTCGGCCGTGGACTGGCTGGTGAATCTGCTCGATCCGACCTGGTGGCTGACCCTTCTCGGGGCGTTCGCCACCGTCGGCGTTCTCGCGATCATCTTCGCCGAGACGGGGCTGCTGCTCGGGTTCTTCCTGCCGGGCGACTCGCTGCTCGTGGCCGCGGGGATCTTCAGCTCGTCGTCCGTCGCCCAGGGCATGGGCGTCACGCCGCTGTCGCTGCCCGTGCTGCTCATCGGCACGCCGCTGTGCGCGGTCGCCGGCGCGCAGCTCGGCCACTTCCTGGGCGCGCGCTTCGGCCGCAGGTTGTTCGACAAGCCCGACTCGCGGCTGTTCAAGCGGGAGCACGTGCTGCGGGCCGAGGAGTTCTTCGAGAGGTTCGGGCCGGCCAAGGCGGTGATCCTGGCCAGGTTCGTGCCGATCGTCCGTACGTTCATGAACCCCGTCGCAGGCGTGCTGGAGATGAGGCCCAAGCGCTTCCTGCTCTGGAACGTCGTCGGCGGCGTCGTCTGGGTCGAGAGCCTCATCCTGGTCGGCAACCTCCTCGGTCACCAGGTCGACCCCAAGCGGATCGACGCCTACATCCTGCCGGGCGTCTTCCTCATCGTGCTCGTCTCACTCATCCCGATCTTCGTCGAGGTGGTGAAGAAGCGGCGGGCGGTGCCCGTTCCGACCGGGACCGACACTCCGCTCTGACCCCCAGGTCGATCTTCACCCGCTACGCTGCCCCGTGTGGGACGCCACAAGTCAGAACCGATGGGCCTTGCCCGATTAGCGCTCACCGTCCTGGCGGCGGGGGCCGCGGTGACGCTGCTGGTCATCGGCGGCCGGGAGGTGCTCGGCAGGCTCGGCGAACCAGAGCCAGGACGCGAGCGCGCCTCCGCCCCCGCCGGCGAACCGGCCAGTGTGACCACGACGCCCGCCGGCGAGGAGACCGCCCAGGTGCCGACCGTGCACATCGAGTGCGTGGCCGAGACCTGCCCGATCGTCACCGTACGCGTGCCCGGCGGCGACGTGCTGCAGCACCGTGACATGAGCAGGGGCGAAGAGGTCAGCTTCTACGAGCCCGAGCTCGACGTCGTGCTCACCGACGCGAGCACCGTCCTCGTCACCGAGAACGGCACACCCCGCGAGCCCGGCGAGGAGGGCGCCCGCGAGGCGTTCACCGTCCGCGCCCCCGACTGAGCCGCCTCTACAGGCCGAGATCCTCCAGCGTGTACGCGCAGCGGTACTCGAGGCCCTCCGCCGTGACGCGCTCGCGGGCGCCACGGTCGACGATCGTCGCCACGGCGACCACCTCCGCGCCCGCCTCGCGCAGCGCCTCCACGGCCGTCAGCGGCGAGGAGCCCGTCGTCGAGGTGTCCTCCACGGCCAGCACCCGGCGGCCCTTGACCTCGGGGCCCTCGATGCGGCGCTGCATGCCGTGCGCCTTCTGCGCCTTGCGCACCACGAACGCGTCGAGCGCGCGCCCGCGCGCCGCAGCCGCGTGCAACATCGCGCCCGCCACCGGGTCGGCGCCCATCGTGAGCCCGCCCACCGCGTCGTAGTCGAGGTCGGTGGTCAGGTCGAGCATCACCCTGCCGACGAGCGGCGCCGCCACGCCGTCGAGCGTGATGCGCCGCAGGTCGAGATAGAAGTCGGCCTCCTTGCCCGAAGAGAGGGTGACCTTGCCGTGGACGATGGCCTTCTTCTTGATCTCGGCCAGCAGGTTGTCGCGATCCGTCATGGGACCAAGCTTAGGGTCCTGGTCACGGCCGCCTTCCGCAGGTAAAGGCACGCTCTCGGTTTAGCCACGGCGATGACTGCGGAATGATGACCCGGGTAACCGTGCGTCATCGTGAGGTCGCCATGAGTGCCGAAGCTCCGCAAAGCGACGCCGATCTGCTCCACGCGGTCCAGGCGGGAAACGCCGCTGCCTACGGCGAGCTCTACGAGCGCCACGTGGCCGCCGCGCGTGCCATGGCCCGGCAGCTCGTCAGCGGGGTCGAGGTGGAGGACGTCGTCGCCGAGTCGTTCACGAAGATCCTCGACCTGGTGTGCCGGGGCGGCGGTCCCGAGTCGGCGTTCCGCACCTACCTGCTGACGATCGTGCGGCGCACGGTGCACGACCGCTCCCGCATCGCCGCCCACCCCACGGGCGAGATCGAGCGGTACGACCCGACGGCGCCGTTCGTCGATCCCGCGCTGGCCGGGCTGGAGCGGTCGCCGATCGCCCGGGCCTACCTGTCGTTGCCCGAGCGGTGGCGGGCGGTGTTGTGGCACACCGAGGTCGAACGCGCCAAGCCGGCTCAGGTGGGGCCGCTGCTGGGACTCTCGGCCAACGGCGTGGCCGCGCTGGCCTACCGCGCGCGGGAGGGGCTGCGGCAGGCGTACGTACGCCTGTACCTGCAGCCGGAGACCTTGCCCGAGTGCCGCGCGGTGCTCGGCCGGATGAGCCACTACGTGCGCGGCGGGCTGGCCCGGCGCGACGCCAAGGCGCTCGACGAGCACGTCGACTCCTGCGAGGAGTGCCACGGCGTGCTGCTGGAGGTGACCGACGTCGACCGCGGGCTGCGGGTCATCGTCGGGCCGCTGATCGCCGGGTCGCTGTTCAGCGGATACGCGGCGGCGCTGGCCAGGGCGGCGGGACCGGGCGGTGCGGCCGGGCGGCCGCTGCGGGCGCTGCGGCGGCTGGCGTGGGCGCCGCGGCGCCGGCAGGCGGTGGTGGCGGGCGCAGCGGTGCTGGCGGTGGCCGTGGCCGGGGGCGTCCAGGTGTTGTCCGGTGTGGAGCCGGTCGCCGAGCCCTCGGTCGGGCCGGCGATCGCGCTGCCGCTCCCGTCGGCCGCCCCGCCGCAGCCTGAGGAGCCGTCGCGGGTGCCGGAGCCGGACGCCTCGCGGTCGCCGGTCGGCAGGGACCGGCAGGCGACGTCCGCCAGGCCGGTGGGCGCGCGGCTGCGCGTCACGATCGACCCGCTCGGCTCGCTCGTCCGCGCCCGGCCCGGCATCCTCGGTCTCCGCCTGCGCAACCACGGCGAGACGGCCAGCGAGAAGGTCTCGGCCCACGTCGACCTGCCGCCGGGGGTGACGTTCGTTCCGTCCGTGCTGCGCGGGCCCGGCGCAGCGGTCTCCGGCGGGGTGGGCGCGGCCGACGGCTGGCTGTGCCGTCCGTCCGGTCGCGGCGCCCGGTGCGCCAGGGAGCCGCTCGCCGCGGGCCGGGCCACGGCCGTCTACCTGCGGGTGCTCGTGTCCAGTGCGGCCCCGCGTGGCGCGGGTCCCGTCGTCAGCGTCGTCGCCGGCCCGCTGCGCGTCCGGGCCCGCGCCGAGCACGGCGTACGCGCGACGGGCGCGCCCGCCAGGTTCGCCACCGAGGGCAGGGTGGCGGTCCGGGCGATCGGCAACACGCTGCTGAGCTGCCCCGACGAGCAGCCGGGCTGCCGCGAGGCGCGGCGGCGCGAGGGCGAGCAGCGCGACAACGACCTGTGGCCGATGCTCGCGCTCGACCGCGACGACCACCCCTTCACCGAGTCCTCCAGTGCGGCGGCGTTGTCCCTGCCCAAGGGCGGCGAGGTCGTGTGGGCAGGGCTCTACTGGTCGGCCACGGGCGCGCAGGCGGGGCCGATCAGGGTCCGGCCCCCGGGGCTGCGCACCTACCTGACCGTCCGGCCCAGCGAGGTGAAGGTGCGGGAGCTGCCGCTGGGGCCGGTCTACCAGGCGTTCGCCGACGTGAGCGAGCTCGCCCGCGGCGTACGCGCCGACGGCACGTGGTGGGCGGCCGACGTGCCCATGGAGGAGGGGGTCGCGCGTCATGCCGGGTGGAGCCTGGTGCTCGTGGTCACCGATCCGGCGCAGCCGTACAGCCAGGCCGTCGTGCTCGACGGGGGCACGGTGGTCGGGGGGCGGGCGTACGTACCGCTGGGCGGGTTGCGGCCGGCCGCCTCGCCGGCGCGGGTCGAGCTGGTGACGTGGGAGGGTGACGCCGACCTCGGCGGCGACAGGGTCTCGCTGGGCTCGGGCCCGCTCACCCCGGCGGGCGGCGACCGCGTGGCGGCCAACGTCTTCGACGGCTCGGCGCGCGGCGCGAAGGAGCTCTCGTTCGGCGTCGACGTCGACACGGTGAGCGCCGAGCTGGGCGTCGATCCCGGCCTCACGATCGTGACGAACAAGGACGTCGTGCTGTTCGGCGCGGCCGCCGTGAGCGTGCGGGCCCGGCCGTGACCAAGAACGGGACAAACTGGTACGGTCGGCCTGAATGGTCTGGCGGCTCGGTGCGTGAGGGTCGAATCGTCGGGATTCACCCTCGCACGATCACCCGCTTTCATTACCCTGAGAGAGGGCCGCCGAGTCCGGTCTCTGACGGTGCAGAGCCAGCAAGGTCGGACCATCAGGAAAGGGGCGGTGTCAGTGGATCGCTGTGCGCTGTTCGTGGACGCTGGCTATCTGCTGGCCGACGGGGCGATGGCCGTACACGGCACACGCCATCGCGAGGCGGTGTCCTGGGACTATCCGGGGCTGCTCCAACTGATGACCGACCTGTCGCGAGAGCGTACCGGGCTGCCGCTGCTGCGCTGCTACTGGTACGAAGCAACGGTCGAGGGGCGCCGCACCCCCGAGCACGACGCGCTCGCCGACATCCCGGGCCTCAAGCTGCGCCTGTCGCGCATCCGCCCGGGGCGGCGCGAGGGCGTCGACGCCCAGGTCCACCGCGATCTCATGACGCTCGCCCGCAACAACGCCATCTGCGACGCGGTCGTGGTCAGCGGCGACGAGGACCTCGCCCAGGTCGTCTGCGACGCGCAGGACCTCGGCATCCGGGTGACCGTCATCAACATCGCGGCCGAGGGCGGCTGGGCGGTGTCGCGGTCGTTGCGGCAGGAGTGCGACGACCTCGTGGAGCTGGGGGCGGCCCACCTGCGGGCGTACGTCAGCGGCGTCACCGAGGCGTCCAACGGGCACCACCAGCCGATCAGCAACGGCCAGGCCACCCATTCGCTGCCTCCGGCGCAGCCGTCCCTGCCGCCGGCGCCGTCGTCCACCGGCAGCCACGCGGCCGGCTCGTCCCCGGCGGCTCAGCCGCCCTCGGGCCCGAACGCGCCGTCGTACGGGGGCTCGAACACCCCGTCCTCCACCTACGGCGGGGCGTACGGCGGATCCTCTTCGTACGGCGGCTCATCCGATGGCTCGGGCGCCTCGTACGGCGGGTCCGGCGCGAACGCGGCGTCACCCGCGCCGTCCTACGGCGGGTCCGGCGCGAACGCGGCGTCCCCGGCCGCGCCGTCCTACGGCGGATCCGGCGCGAACGCGGCGTCCCCGGCCGCGCCCTACGGCGGGTCCGCGAACGGCCAGCTGTCCGGCGGGTCGGGCGCGAACGGGCAGGCGCCCGCCGGGTCCGACGCCGACGCGCCGTCGCCCGGGCGCGGCCAGTCGTCCCCGCCTCCGGCGCTGCCGTCGTACGGCGGTTACCAGAGCGAGCAGCAGCCGCAGGCCAACGCGCCGTCGTCGGCGCCGGTGACCGGGCCCGTGCAGGCTCAGTCGCCCAGCACCGGGCAGTTCTCCGCACCGTCGAGCGCCGGGGCCTACCAGCAGCCCGGCAGCGGGGCCTACCAGCCGTCGCAGCTGGGGCCGTACACCGGGCCGCAGCCCGCCCCGGTCACCCCGCCCGCCGCCGCGACGGCGGGCGCCACGACCCTGGCCGACGCCGTCAAGGCCGCCCACCGGGAGGGACACGACTTCGGCGAGTCGGTGGCCCGCGACGCGCCCGCGCTCTGGCTGGAGGCGGTGCTGGCCCGCAAGCCCCGCATGCCGTCCGACCTGGAGGCGCGCCTCCTCCAGGGCTCCTCGCTGCCGATCGACTTCCTCCTGCACGACGAGGTCCGCCACGCCCTCCGCCGCGGCTTCTGGGACGCCCTGGAACGCGCCCGCAACTGACCCGCCGCTCCTGGTGGGCGTGCGACCTAGGAGAGGGCGTCGAAGGCGGCGCGGAGGTGGTTGACGCGGTCGGTCAGGTCCCCGAGCGGGGCGGCCAGGGCCGGGTCCTGGGTCTTGCGGGCCAGCTCGCGGACACGGGCCAGTTCGTCCTCCACCGCCGTCAGCCGGCGCGACAGCTCCGGCAGCACCGACGCGTGGTCGCCCGCGCCGGGCGGCAGCTCGCCGCTCACCCGGTCGCGCAGCAGCGCCGCCTGCTCGGCCAGGCGTTTGTTCATGTTGTACAGCTCGGTGAACACCGACACCTTCGCCCGCAGCACCCACGGGTCGAACGGCTTGGTGAGGTAGTCGACCGCCCCCGCCGCGTAACCGCGGAAGGCGTAGTCGGGGGCGCTGTCGACCACGGTCAGGAAGATGATCGGGATGTTCCTGGTGCGCTCACGCCGCTTGATGTGCGCGGCCGTCTCGAAGCCGTCCATGCCCGGCATGCGCACGTCGAGCAGGATCAGCGCGAACTCGGTGTTGAGCAGCGCCTTGAGCGCCTCCTCGCCCGACCGGGCGCGTACGGGCACCAGGTCGAGCGAGCTGAGGATGGCTTCGAGGGCGATCAGGTTCTCCTCGCGGTCATCGACCAGGAGGATCTTGGCACGATCCGGCATGGATCACGACCCTTCGGCTGGTGACGCTGACGAGTCGGACGCGGGTCCGCGCCCACGGCTGAGCCAGCCGCGCAGGCGTTCGAGCAGACGGTCCACGTCGACCGGCTTGGGCACGTAGTCGGAGGCGCCCGACGCGATGCTCTTCTCGCGATCACCCCGCATGACCTTGGCGGTCAGCGCGATGATCGGCAGGTCCGCGAACTGGGGCATGCGCCGGATGGCCGAGGTCGTGGCCCAGCCGTCCATCTCCGGCATCATGATGTCCATCAGCACGAGCGCGACGTCCTCGTTCCGTTCGAGCTGCTCGATCCCCTCGCGGCCGTTTTCAGCGTAGACGACCGTGGAGCCGTGTCGTTCCAGCACGCTGGTCAGGGCGAACACGTTGCGGATGTCGTCGTCCACGATGAGGATCTTGGCGCCGTTCAGCGGGTCGTCGCCCTGCCACTGGGTGGGCGTCTCGACCGGGGGCTCCACCAGCTCCGGCATCGGCAGGTCGAGCGGCATCGGCGGCTCGGGCGCCGCCGCGGCGGGCTCGTCGGCCGGCGGCGTCATGAGCTGCCGGCGCGCCGCCCCGCCGTCGGTCGCGGTCAGCGGGCCGGTGTAGGAGGCCGGCAGGTAGAGCGTGAACGTGCTGCCGTTGCCCAGCTCGCTGTCGACGTGGATCTCGCCGCCGAGCAGGCGGGCGATGTCGCGGCAGATCGCGAGGCCGAGGCCGGTGCCGCCGTACTTGCGGCTCGTGGTGCCGTCGGCCTGGCGGAACGCCTCGAAGATGACGTCGCGCTTGTCGGGCGCGATGCCGATGCCGGTGTCGATCACCTGGAAGGCGAGCAGGTCGTGCGCGTCGTGCAGGGCGTCGTCGTCGAAGTCGACCCCGACGGGCGCCTTGGCGACGCGCAGCTTCACCTCGCCCCGCGGCGTGAACTTCACCGCGTTGGACAGCAGGTTGCGCAGCACCTGCTGCAGCCGCTGCTCGTCGGCGCGCAGCTCCTGCGGGACGTCGGGCTCGACCTCCACGCTGAACGACAGCCCCTTGTCCTGCGCCAGCGGCGCGAAGGCGGCCTCCAGCAGGTCGACCATCTTCGGCAGCGACACCTGGATCGGGTGGATGTCCATCCGGCCGGCCTCGACCTTCGACAGGTCGAGCATGTCGTTGATGAGCTGCAGCAGCGCCGAGCCCGCGCTGTGGATCGTGCGGGCGAACTCGACCTGCTGCGAGGTCAGGTTGCCCTCGGCGTTCTCGGTCAGCAGCTTGGCCAGCACGAGCAGGCTGTTGAGCGGGGTGCGCAGCTCGTGGGACATGTTGGCGAGGAACTCGGACTTGTAGCGCGAGGAGACCGCGAGCTGCTCGGCGCGCTCCTCCAGCGTGCGGCGGGCCTGCTCGATCTGGAAGTTCTGGATCTCGATCGCGCGGTTCTGCTTGGCGAGCAGCGCCGCCTTGTCCTCCAGCTCGGCGTTGGACCTGCGCAGCTCCTCCTGCTGGCGCTGCAGCTCGTCGGAGCGCTCCTGCAGCTCGCGGGTGAGCCGCTGCGACTCGGTGAGCAGGTCTTCGGTGCGGGAGTTGGCGATGATCGTGTTCATCGTCACACCGATGGTCTCGACGAGCTGCGTCAGGAAGTCGAGGTGCACCTCGCCGAACGGCGTGAACGAGGCCAGCTCCAGCACGCCGAGCACGCGGTTCTCGAACAGGATCGGCAGCACCACGATCTGCGCGGGCGTCGACCGGCTGAGCCCGCTGTCGATCGTGATGAAGTTCGGTGGCACGTCGTCGAGCACGATGTGCCGGCCCTCGGCGGCGGCCTGCCCGACGATGCCCTCGCCGATCGCGAAGCGCTGGCGCGGACCCCGGTCGGGGCGCACGCCGTAGCCGCCGATGAGGATCAGCTCGCCCTCGGCCTCGGGGTCGATGCTGTAGAAGGCGCCGTAGCGGGCCGAGACCAGCGGCGTCAGCTCGCTCATCGTCAGCTTGGCGACCTCGAGCAGGTCGCGGTGGCCCTGCATGAGCCGCGAGATGCGGGCCAGGTTGGACTTGAGCCAGTCCTGCTCCTGGTTGGCCTGCGTGGTCTCGCGGAGGTTGGCCACCATCGAGTTGATGTTGTCCTTCAGCTCCGCCAGCTCGCCCTGCGCCTCGACGGCGATCGAGCGGGTCAGGTCGCCGCGCGCGACGGCGCTGGTCACGGTGGCGATGGCGCGGATCTGGGTGGTGAGGCTGCCCGCCAGCTCGTTGACGCTCTCGGTCAGCCGCTTCCAGGTGCCCTCGACGCCCTCGACGCGGGCCTGGCCGCCCAGCTGCCCCTCCGAGCCCACCTCGCGAGCCACACGGGTGACCTCGGAGGCGAACGACGACAGCTGGTCGACCATGCGGTTGACGGTGGTCTTGAGCGCCAGGATCTCGCCCTGGGCGTCGACGTCGATCTTGCGGGTCAGGTCGCCGTTGGCCACCGCGGTGGTGACCTCGGCGATGTTGCGCACCTGGTACGTCAGGTTGTTGGCCATCGAGTTGACGTTGTCGGTCAGGTCCTTCCAGACGCCCGACACGCCCTTCACCCGGGCCTGGCCGCCCAGCTGGCCCTCGGTGCCGACCTCGCGGGCCACGCGGGTCACCTCGTCGGCGAAGGACGACAGCTGGTCGACCATCGTGTTGAGGGTGTCCTTCAGCTGGAGCATCTCGCCCTGGGCGTCGACAGTGATCTTCTTCGACAGGTTGCCCTGGGCCACCGCGGAGGACACGGCCGCGATCTGCCGCACCTGGGAGGTCAGGTTGTTGGCCATCGAGTTGACGTTGTCGGTCAGGTCCTTCCAGACCCCGGACACGCCGCGCACCTGGGCCTGGCCGCCCAGCTGGCCCTCGGTGCCGACCTCGCGGGCGACGCGGGTGACCTCGGAGGCGAACGAGGACAGCTGGTCGACCATCGTGTTCATGGTCGACTTGAGCTCCAGGATCTCGCCCTGGGCGTCGACGTCGATCTTGCGGGTGAGGTCGCCGTTCGCGACCGCCGTGGTCACCTGGGCGATGTTGCGCACCTGGTACGTCAGGTTGGCGGCCATGGAGTTGACGTTGTCGGTGAGGTCCTTCCAGACGCCCGACACACCCTTCACCTCGGCGCGCCCGCCCAGCTTTCCTTCGGTGCCGACCTCGCGGGCGACGCGGGTGACCTCGTCGGCGAAGGACGACAGCTGGTCGACCATCGTGTTGAGGGTGTCCTTCAGCTGCAGGATCTCGCCCTGGGCGTCGACGGTGATCTTTTTCGACAGGTTGCCCTGGGCCACCGCCGTCGCCACGGTCGCGATGCTGCGCACCTGGGAGGTGAGGTTGTTGGCCATGAAGTTGACGTTGTCGGTCAGGTCCTTCCAGACCCCCGACACGCCGGTCACCTGCGCCTGGCCGCCCAGCTGGCCCTCGGTGCCGACCTCGCGGGCCACGCGGGTGACCTCTTCGGCGAAGGCGGACAGCTGGTCGACCATCGTGTTGACGGTGTTCTTCAGCTCGAACATCTCGCCCACGGCGTCGACGGTGACCTTGCGGCTCAGGTCGCCCCTCGCCACGGCGGTGGTCACCACGGCGATGTCGCGCACCTGCGCCGCCACCCGGGAGGACATCGTGTTGACGGCTTCGGTGAGGTCGCGCCAGCTCCCCGACATGCCGCGCAGATTGGCGCTGCCGCCCAGCCGGCCCTCGGTGCCGGCCTCGCGGGCCACCCGGGTCACCTCGCTGTTGAACAGCGCGAGCTGGTCGACCATGCCGTTGATCGCCTTGCCCAGGCGGCGCACCTCGCCGCGCGCCGACCGGTCGAGGTCGATGCGCCGCGACAGGTCCCCCTTGGCCACCGCGTCGATGACGTCGGCCGCGCCGCTCACCGGGCTCACCAGGGCGTCGATCAGCATGTTGACCGACTCGACGCTCTCGGCCCACGCGCCGACGCCCGGCCCGGGGGTCAGGCGCTCGCCGAAGCGGCCCTCCTTGACGACCTCCCGGCGCACGCGTGACAGCTCGTTGGCGAGGTGTTCGCGCCGGTCGGCGACCTCGTTGAGGAGCAGCCGCACTTCGCTGAGAATGCCAGGAGGCGCATGGGGGACCCGGCGTCGGAAGTCGCCGTCACGCCAAGAGAACAGCGTCTCGAGGATCGGCACGAGATCGGACTCGGTGTAAGTCCTCTCCTCCGGGCTTGGCGCAACCTTGGCCGTGGTCATGGGGCCTCCTTCACTCGCGGCTGGCTCCTGCGAGTGATTCAAGTCTGTCACGATGAGTAGCTCGTAGTCCTGTCCTTGGATTTACCCCAAGTCACCGGGAAGTGTGGTAGGCACGTTGGGATGACTGGTTCTCCCCAAGCAGTGCTCGCTGCGACGTTCGCGCCGGGCGATACTGCTGTGACGTCTGCGATGCGGTTCACGCGCGAGGTGTTGACCGCGTGGGCCACCGGTGGTGTGCTCCACACCGCCGAGCAGGTCGCAGGAGATCTGGCGGAGCAGGTCGCCGCCGAGCCCTTTGAGGTGATTTGGAAGCATTTCGGGAGCGCGGTCCAGGTCGAACTGCGGCAACGCAACCTCTCCCAGGGCGATCTCAAGCCTCCTTCCGTGAACGTCGAGGAGTGGGGAGTCACCTTCCAGGGCGATTCCCGTGTCCATTGGGCTAGGCTCACGCTACCTGGCTCAGCGGACCAAGTGGCAGCCGAATGGCTGGAGGAGAGCTCGCGGGGCCCCCATTGGCTGGGCTTCCTGGCAGACGCGAGCGACCTGCTGGCGGGCACTCTCGACCCCGACATGGTGCCGGCGATCATCGCCCAGGTCGTGGTGCCGCGGTTGTCGAGCTGGTGCGCCGTCTACACCTCCGACCACAGTGGCCCGCCGCGACTGGTCTACCTCTGGCACGCCGACGAGTCCCGTATCGACGGCCTGCGCGAGCAGCTGTCCGAGATGGACATCGCGGCCGCCGACACGCGGGTGACCTCCACGATCCACCTGGCCGAGTGGCAGGTGCTGGCCGTACCGCTCACCGCACGCGGGCGCACCCTCGGCATGATGTGCCTGGGCCGCACCGACCGCTTCCCCGACGAGGTCATCCAGTTCGCCGACGACATCGGCAGGCGCGCCGCCCTGGCCATGGACAACGCCCGGCTCTACGCCCAGCAGGCCGCCGCCAACCGCGCCCTGCAGCGCAGCCTGCTGCCGCCCAACGAGCCCGAGGTCCCGGGCCTCGACTACGGCGTCATCTACGAGCCCGCCGGCGAGGCCAACGAGGTCGGCGGCGACTTCTACGACCTGTTCAAGGCGGGCGACGACTCCTGGCGCTTCGCGATCGGCGACGTGTGCGGCACCGGCCCGGAGGCCGCCGCCGTGACCGGCCTGGCCCGCCACACGCTGCGCCTGCTCGCCCGCGAGGGCTACGGCATCGCCGCGGTGCTCGGCCGCCTCAACCAGGCGATCCTGGAGGAGGGCGAACGCGCGCGCTTCCTGACGCTGCTGCACGGCGACATCACGCCCGTCGAGAGCGGGCTGGAGGTGCGCCTGGTCTCGGCCGGCCACCCCGAGGCGCTGCGGCTCAAGCCCAACGGCAAGGTCGA
Organism: Nonomuraea aridisoli; assembly: GCF_003236395.1. Classification (GTDB taxonomy): domain Bacteria; phylum Actinomycetota; class Actinomycetes; order Streptosporangiales; family Streptosporangiaceae; genus Nonomuraea; species Nonomuraea aridisoli. The sequence goes on from NZ_POUD01000007.1 coordinate 63,525, forward strand.
GTCGGTCACCACGCCGCAGTCGCTGCTCGGCGTCTTCCACGAGGTCGTGTTCGAGGCCGACACCGTCCATCTCGACCACGGCGACGTGCTGCTGGCCGTGACCGACGGCGTCACCGAGCGGCGCTCCGGCGGGCGGCTGCTCGACGACGACGGCGGCCTGGCCAAGATGTTGTCCGAGTGCGCCGGCCTGTCGGCCCGGGCGGTGGCCGAGCGGATCCGCAGGGGCGCGGCCGAGTTCGCCGCCGAGCCGAGCGCCGACGACCTGGCCATCGTGGTGCTGCGCGCCCGCTGAGCCCCTACCCGTCGATCTTCACGGCGGTCGTGTGCTTGCGGGCGAACTCCAGCTGCCGCGCCGTCTGCGTGATGCGCTCCGCGACCACGAGCGAGGCGCCGATGGCGTCGTAGGTGTAGACCTCGTGCTCGCGGCCGTGCTCGGTGAGCTTGGCCACGTACTTCTCGATCTGGCGCAGCGGGCAGCGGCAGTCGTTCTGACCGGCCAGGATCAGCAGCGGGCTCTTGACCTGGTCGACGTAGGTGATGGGGGAGCCGGCGGCGTACCGCTCGGGCTGCTCGGCGGGTGAGCCGCCGAGCAGGGCGCGGTGGAAGGCGCGCAGGCTCTCCGACTCGTCCTCGTAGGAGGTCTGGTGGCAGGCGATCGGCACCGCGGCGATGCCGGCCGCCCAGAGGCCGGGCTGGGTGCCGAGGCCGAGCAGCGTGAGGTAGCCGCCCCAGGCCGTGCCGGCCAGCACCATCCGGGCCGGGTCGGAGATGCCCTGGTCGACCACCCACTGCCGCACGGCCGCCACGTCGGCCAGCTCGATGTGGCCGACTTCGCCGCATAACGCGTCGCGCCAGGCCGACCCGTAGCCGGTCGAGCCGCGGTAGTTGACCCGGACGACCGCGAAACCGGCGTCGACCCAGGCCGCGACCTCCGGCGAGAACGCGTCGCGGTCATGCGCGTCGGGGCCGCCGTGCAGCAGGAAGACCGTGGGGAAGGGCGCGGCGCCCGTCTCGGGCTTGGAGACGAGCGCGTGGATGCGGCCCCCCGGGCCCTCGACGTCGACGTCCTGGACGGGGACGCTCGGCGGGGCCGGCGGGCCGCTGGGGTTGACCACGACCTGACCGGCGCTGGAGCGGATGACCGGCGGGTGCGAGCCGCTCGACCAGGAGTACTCGACGTGGCCGCCGGGCCTGGGCGCGGCCTCCTCGATCACGCCGTGGGGCGTCTCGATGAGCGTCAGGCCGCCGCCGGCGAGGTCGTAGCGGTGCAGGTGGCTGCGGGCGCGGTGGTCGCGGACGATGAGCAGGCCGCGGCCGTCGTGGTACCACTTGGCGGTCAGCTCGCCCGGGTCGCGCAGCCAGATCTCGCGCTGCTCGCCGGTCACCGGGTCCCATACGACGAGCTCGCGGCGGTGGCGGCGCTCGTGCAGGGCGAGCAGGCGGCGGTCGCCGGGCACGGGGGCGAAGTCGAGGCCGATCACGCCCTTGGCCGGGCCGTCGTACAGCTCGCCGACCTCCTGGCCGTTCTGGCGGACGACGCGCAGGGCCGGGTGGCGGAAGTCGCCGTACTCGCCGTGGTTGATCGCGATGAGGGAGCCGTCGAGCGACATGCCGGCGACCCAGGCGGTCTCGGTGTGCTCGTACAGCGTCGTGACGGGCCGGTCGGGGCGCACGAGGTGGACGCGGAACGCGCCCCCGCCGGCCAGGCTGATCGCGGCCGCGCCAGTCGTGGACAGCGCGATGCCGCCCGGCTGGCCCGGCGGCAGCTCGGGGGCCACGGGCTCGTCGGGGCCGCCGGTGAACGGCTGGCGCCACCAGCTGCCGTACTCGTCGCCGTCGGTGTCGCCGAACCAGTAGATCCACTGGCCGGTCGGGTCGATCGCCGCGTACGCGGTGCCCCTCGGGCGGTCGGTGACCTGGCGGGTGGTGCCGGACCCGCGGTCCCAGGCGTAGACCTCCCACTTCCCGGTGGCGTTGGAGCGGTAGATGGAGCGGTTGGGTGCCTGGCGCGCCCAGGTGGGCAGCGTCATGCGCGACGCCCGGAACCTGGCCTGCCAGCGTTCCTCCGCCTTCATCGGGCGCGCCCCCTCCCGTTGATGTCCCGCCGTGGGATGCCGTCCAGTATTGCGCCTGTGTCGGAGAAATACTCGGGAAATGTGGGGGAATTTCGGCCTAAATGCCCCATCAGTAACACCAGTTGCAGATGTCCGTCAAGGAACAGCCCTTGATCGGGGTGCGGGCTGGAAGATAGACAGGTGAAAGGCGGCACGCGTTGTGACTTTTTCCCGCCTTTTCGCGACATTTCGGGAGATGAAGGTAGAAATTCGGGCGTCCAACGCCTCGGGATCGTGGTGCCACGCGCTCGGGCCCATCCCGATCACCTGTGCGATGTCGTCGTGCCCCAGCTCCATCTCGAACGCGATGGAGCGCCGCTCCACCTCCGTGAACCCCTCCAGGCTCCGGGCCACCCTGCGCTCCTTCTCCTCGTCGACCGCGAGCAGCCCCAGCTCCTCCACCAGCGGGCTGAGGTGGTCGGGCGCGGGGGTGACGACCACCGCCACGCCGCCGGGGCGCAGAATCCGCCGGAACTCGGGCCCGTTCCTGGGCGCGAAGACGTCGATCAGCACGTCGGCCACCCCGCTCCTGATGGGGAGCGGGCGCCACACGTCGGCCACGAACGCCCCTGCCCTGGGATGCACCCGCGCCGCCCGGCGCACAGCGTGTTTCGACACATCGAACGCCATCCCGATGCCATCGGCCACCGCGTCGAGCGCGGCCGCCAGATAGTGCCCGGTGCCCGCGCCGGCGTCGACGATCAGCGGAGCGGCCCTGCCCGCCGCGCGATGATCCTCGACGATGTCCGGTCGCCGCGCGGGAACCCCTGTGCCCGCGCCGTAACCGGCCTCCACTCCCGCCCCACGGTACGCCTTCAACCCCTCGCCGTCATTCGTTTCGGGAGAGGACTCACGTTTTTCTGGAACGTTCTCTCCTGTGGCATAAGTCCGTACGGCTTCGGCGACGGCGTGGGCGAGCGGGGCGTAGTGACCCCGGTCGAGGAACGCGGCCCTGGCGGCCACCATCGCGGCGTTGTCGGCGGTGCCGGGCGGCCGGGAGCCGACGAGGAGGCTGACGTATCCCTGTCTGGCGACGTCGAAGGCGTGCCCGTTGCCGCATCGCAGGGCGGCGGCCTCGAGCCGCAGGTCGGCCCGGCAGACGGGGCAGATCAGGAATTCCACGATGTCGGCCAGCATGCGGCCCATTCTGGTGGATGCCCGGGGCGGTCAGGCGGCCGCGGCCTCGAGGAGGAAGGCGGCGTTGGAGGGCGTCTTGCGGAGCCTGTCGACGAGCATCTCCATGCCCTGCTGCTTGTCGAGGGAGGTGAGCATGCGGCGCAGCCGCCAGACCACCTGCTGCTCGCGGGCGTGCAGCAGGATCTCCTCGCGCCGGGTGCCGGAGGCGTCGAGGTCGACCGCGGGGAACAGCCGGCGTTCGGCCAGCTCGCGGGTCAGGTGCAGCTCCATGTTGCCGGTGCCCTTGAACTCCTCGTACAGGCTGTTGTCCATGCGCGAGCCCGTGTCCACCAGCGCGGTGGCGAGGATGGTGAGGGAACCGCCGCCCTCGACGTTGCGGGCCGCGCCGAAGAAGCGCTTGGGCGGGTAGAGGGCGCGGGCGTCGATGCCGCCGGTGAGCACCCGTCCGCCGCTCGGCGCCAGGTTGTTGTACGCCCGGCCGAGCCGGGTCAGCGAGTCGAGCAGCAGCACGACGTCGCGACCGGACTCGACGAGCCGCTTGGCCCGTTCGACGGCCAGCTCGGCGATGGCGGCGTGGTCGCGGTCGGGGTGGTCGAAGGTCGAGGAGAAGATCTCGCCGGAGATGGTCGCCCGCATCTCGGTGACCTCCTCGGGCCGCTCGCCCACGAGCACCACCATGAGGTGGACCTCCGGGTGGTTGCGGGTGATCGCGGCGGCCAGCGCCTGCAGGACCATGGTCTTGCCGGCCTTGGGCGGGGCCACGATGAGGCCGCGCTGCCCCTTGCCGATCGGGGCGAACAGGTCGATGACGCGGGTGCTGAGCGACTCGGTCTCGAGGGTGAGACGCTCGGTCGGGTGGACGGGGGTGAGGCCGGCGAACGCGGGCCGCCCGCGCCACTCGGTGAGACCGTTGACCGACTCGACGCCGACGAGCTTGTTGCCCGCGAACGACGCGACCACGTGGTCGCCGGGACGCAGGTCGTACTGCCGGACCTTCTCCGGAGTGAGGCGCACGTCGCCGGGCTCCGGCAGATGTGCGGTCCTAATAAAAGCCGATTTGTCGTGTATGTCCAGCAATCCGGTTACATGGCGGATCTGCGTGGACGCACGCTGTTCAGGAATGGTGTGCAAGGACATGCTGAGCCCCTTGAGGGAACGTCGCCGGCAACACGGAAGCACCGGCGGGATGAAAGAGAAAACGGCGGGCCCATGAAGACGCGGGCCGGATGAAAGCCAGCGGAGCGAAAGGCTCAACGCTTGGCAGGAACATACCACGCCATCTGCGCCATACAACACCTAGCCCTCTCGGACTATTCCGGGGCCGTTCTCCGTGTCTTGCCGCGGGGATGGGCCTCACAGGCGTGACAATGTCCTTCAGCGCACCGTACGGCGAGGAAGATTACCGCGCACGGTGCGGAGGCCCCCATCGGCAAGCGGCGTGCAGGACCCCTGCAACTCGATGAGGGTTCCATGTAACCGGCAGAGACCTTCCCTGGGGGAGCACCATGAAGACCGTCAACCGTTGCCCGCAGTGCCACCACGAGCTCGACGAGGGCCCCATCATGTACCGCTGCGCGCACTGCCGCCGCGCCGTCTACGCCGCCGACCTCGAGAACGAGTTCGTGCCCCGCCGGCCCGTCGCCGCCTAGACTCGGCGGGTGCCGCATCACCCGATCACCGTCTCCGGCGTCGAGATCACACCGCTCTGCGACGCCGTGGGCCCCATGGGAGCGGCGATCCGCCGCCCGCTCACCGAGATGTTCGCCGGCTCCGGGCTCCGCGACGAGCCCTGGGTCCTGCACTTCCACTGCTACCTGCTCCGCGACGCCGCCGGCCGGCTGACCCTGGTCGACACCGGCATCGGCGCCGCGGACTCCCCGGCGGCGAGCTGGGCGCCCGTCCCCGGCACGCTGGCCGGCGAGCTGGCCGCCGCGGGCGTCGCGCCCGCCGAGGTCGGCGCCGTGATCCTCACCCACCTGCACAGCGACCACGCCTCCGGCGCCGTCGCGGAGGGCAGGCCGGTGTTCGAGAACGCCCGATACGTCGTCCAGCAGGCCGAGTTGGAGGCCGCCGCCGGCCCGATGCTCGACGACGTCGTCTCCGTGATCAAGGGGCAGCTGCACGCGGTCGACGGCGACGCCGAGGTCGCGCCCGGCGTGCACGTCCACCTCGCGCCCGGACACACCCCCGGCCACCAGATCGTCCGGGCCGGTGAGGTGGCCATGACCGGTGACCTGGTGCTCCACCCGGTGCAGCTGGCCGATCCCGCCATCCCGTACCTCTACGACGACGACCCCGAGGCCGCCGCGCGCACGCGGGCCGAGGTGCTGGCCCGGCTCAGGGCCGAGCGGGCGGTCCTCGCCACCGCCCACTTCGCGGAGCCGTTCACCGCCCTCTGAGGGCTACCGCCCGGCCCCCACGAGCTGGTCGGCCAGGAGGGCCGAGGGCAGCGCCACCCGCGCGGTCAGCCCCCCGTACGGCGAGACCGTCAGGGTGACCTTGATGTCGTGCCGGGCGGCCAGCCTCGAGACCACGAACAGCCCGAGCCGGTCGCTCTGGGCCAGGTCGAACTCCGGGGTGCGGGCCAGCCGGTCGTTGAGCTCGTCCAGCTCGGTGCGCGGCAGGCCGAGCCCGCGGTCCTCCACCTCGATCACGAAGCCGTGCGGAGTGGTCGAGCTGCGCACGTCCACCCGGGTCTGCGGCGGGGAGAAGAGGGTGGCGTTCTCCACCAGCTCGGCCAGCAGATGGGCCACGTCGGCGACCGCCGTGCCGAGCAGCGCGACCGGCGGCGGCTGGAGCACCTCCACCCGCTCGTACTCCTCCACCTCGGCCACGGCGGCGCGGATCACGTCGTGGACCGGCACCGGGTTGCGCCAGCCGCGACCGGGGGCCTGGTCCGACAGGATGATGAGGCTCTCGGCGTGCCGGCGCATGCGGGTGGTGAGGTGGTCGAGCTTGAACAGGTCGGCCAGGACCTCCGGCTGCTCGGTGGCCCGCTCCATGCCGTCGAGCTGGAGCAGCTGCCGGTGCAGCAACGACTGGTTGCGCCGGGCCAGGTTCACGAAGACCTGGCTGACGCCGTGGCGCAGCCTCGCCTGGCCGACGGCGGCCTCGACGGCCGTGGACTGCACCTCGTTGAACGCCTGGACGATGTCGGCGACCTCCGAGGTGGCCGTCTCGACGCGCAGCGGCGCGATCTCCTCGGCGGTGGGCGGCTCGGTGCTCGTCCGCAGCCGGCGCACGAGCCCGGCCAGGCGCACGTCGGCGAGTTCGGTGGCGGCGTCGCGCAGCTCGGCCAGCTCGCGCACCAAGCGCTTGCGGAAGCGCAGCGAGATCAGCACGGACGCGACGACGACGATCAGGCCCGCGCCGCCGGCGACGCCGAGCTTGACGAGCATGCCGATGGCCGTCGGGGTCACCCGCTCGGTGATGCCCTTCACGGCGGCGGCCTGGTTGCGTTCGACGGCGGCCCACAGGTTCCGGCCGTCGATGGGCCAGGTGGCGGCGGTGGGGGGCAGGCCGTCACCGGTGGTCGTGCCCCTGATGGTGTCCTCCGCGGCCAGGAACTCGACGTAGGCCGGCGAGGCCGCCATCCCCTCGTACGCGCCGCGCAGGCCGCCGTCGAGGTGGGAGAGCGCCTGGGTGTGGAGCAGCCGCCTGGTGGCCGCCATCTCCGCGAACGCCGCCCGCTCGCGGGTCCCGACCCGGCCCTGGCCGAGCAGCACGGGGATCAGCGCCCGTTCGCGCGACAACATCTCCTTGGCCTCACCCAGCATGGTCACCGCGCGGGCCTGCCGATACAGCGACATGTCCGGCATCAGGACCATGGCGTCGTACATGCGGAAGGACGCGTCCACGATGTCGCTGTAGCGGGCGATGGCCTCCAGCGGCGTCAGGGCCTCGCCGTCCAGCTCCCGGCGGAGCTCGGGAAGCCGGCCGAGCTCGCCGCCGAGCGCGGCGAGCTTCGCGGTCAGCTGCGGCGACAGGTCCCGCATCCCGCCCGACAGCCTCCGGTACGTCGTCACCGCCTGGTCGGTCTTGCGCCGCTGTTCGGCCACGGCGTCCGCGCCCCGGCCGGTGACCAGGAACTCGACCGACACCAGCCGCTCGTTCTGCAGCTCGTTGGTGACCCGCTCGGACGGGGTGGCCACGTTGGCCGCCAGGTCGTTGATCGCCAGCAGCCGCAGGCCGTCGACGCCGGTCAGGCTCGCGGCGAACGCCCACAGGCCCGCCAGCGACAGCAGCGGCACGAGCAGGAGGGCGAGCAGCTTCAGAGCGATGGGACGGCCACGCGTGGGGGGCATGCGACCTCCGGATGCATGATGAGATCGCCTCGCAGAGTACACCCCCCTTTGGAAGGATTCCTGTGCGTCTTCCACGTTCGTTCGCCGGGTGGACCATCGCGGTCTTCGGCGTCCTGGCCTTCGCACTCGGCCTGCTCGGACTGATCTCGCCCGACACCATGCTGGCCATGCTGGGCTTCGAGGTGCTCGACGTCCGCCCGGCCGGGGACTACACGCACGTCTACATGGCCGCGTCGTCGATGGCGGCCGTCAACATGGGCGTCTACTACGTGTTCGCCGCCTCCCACGACTACACGCCGTTCTTCCGGTGGACGGTGCCGTTCCGGCTGGTGACGTTCACGGTGTTCACGTCGCTCGTGCTGACGGGGGCGGCGCCCGGGGAGTTCTTCGGCGTGGGGCTCTGGGAGGGGCTGGGCGCGCTGATCACCGGCTTCGCGCTCTGGCGCGAGGGCAAGCTGCTGCCCTCGCGCCAGGAGGCGCCCGCCGCGTGACCGCTCAGTGGCGGTCGTCGGAGCCGCGGGCGACGAGACGGTCGCCGGACACGCGCTCGTGTTCACGTTCGGAGCGCTCGGCCTGTTCGCGTTCGGTACGTTCGGCCCGCTCGCGTTCGGCGTGCTCGCGCTGCAGCTTCCGCTCCAGCTCGCGCTTCTCGTCCTCCAGCCGGGCCACCCGGCTGGAGGCCTCGGCCTTGGCGCTGCGCAGCCGGCGGTGTTTCCTCGCGGTCCTGCGCGAACCTGACCCGAGCAGCCACAGGCCCAGCGCCAGGACGGCCGCGCTGGCCGCCCCGGCCAGGAACATCTCCACGTGGTTGAGCTCGAAGGTGTATCCGAACAGGACGTACCTGGTGCTCTCCTCGGTGAGCACCAGGTAGAGAGCACCGCCGGCGAGCAGGGCCAGGATCAGTCCCAGCACGATCATCCAACTCACCCCTTGTCGTCAGAGAGAGGGGTTTCCACTTCCCGGAGATCGGCGGGATATGCGGATTCTCAGGGGTTCCCGATGAGCGAGAGCAGTGTTTCGAGGGGCATCGAGCCGGGCGGACGCTTCTCCTTGGCGAACCTGTCGGCCTCGCTCCTGAGCACCTCGTTGACCGGCGTGGGCACGCCGTGCTCGCGTCCGAGCAGGACGATCTCGCCGTTGAGGTAGTCGGCCTCGATGGAGCCGCTGGCCCGCGCCAGGCTCTGCCAGGACGACCCGCCGCCCCGCTCGACGCCCTCGATGGGACGGGCGTCCACCTTGTGGCCGCGCACCTCGGCCTCCTCCTCGGGCGTCGAGTACGCGATGCCGGCCCGCTCCAGCACGGTGCGGGCCTCGGCGCGGGCGCGTTCGGCCACCTCGGAGGCGCCCGGCGCGCGGCCGACGAGCGCGTCGACGGCGTTGGCCAGGTTGCCGAGCAGTTTGCCGTACTTCCAGCGCATCACGTCGGGCGCGGCGCGGGCCACCAGGCCGCGCTTGCCGAGGTCGGTGACGATCCGGTGGCCGAGGTCGTCCACACCCTGTGGATAACGGCCGACGTGCAGCATGCCCGAGTAGGGGTGGCCGGGGGCCACGACGACGCCCGGCTCGAGGTGCTGGGCGGGCAGCCAGACGCACATGCCGTAGACGCGCTCGAACCGGCGCAGGACCATGCGCTCGTTGGCGACGCCGTTCTGGGCGCACACCACGGGCAGGTCGCGCGGCCAGGGGTCGAGGGCGGCGATGGTGTCCTGCGACTTGGTCGCGAGGATGAGCACGTCGTCGTCGCGCGTGGGCACGGGGCCGTCGGCGGCCGGGATGTCGAGGGTCTCGTCGGACTCGGGGGTGATCAGGCGCAGGCCGTCACGTCTCAGCGCCTCGTAGTGGGCTCCGCGCGCCACCAGCAGGACGTCGTGCCCGCCCTGGTGGAGGCGGGCCCCGATGGTGCCGCCGACTGCTCCTGCTCCGACCACGATGTAGCGCATTGTCAGAGAATGGCATTGCTCACTTGGCGAGCGCCACTTGTGCCTGCGGGGCCATGGACGTGCCGCGCGACCGCTCCCGCATGATCGTCCTGAGCACGCGCCAGCCGTCGCGGACCGCGTGCAGGTTGCTGTCGCCGTGGATGCGCGAGTGCTCGTGGCTCGGGACCTCGCGGATGACGAGGCCGGCCTGCGCGGCGCGGACGTTCATGAGGGTCTCGATCTCGAAGCCGTCGCAGTCGAGGGCGAGGGCGTCGAGGTGGTGGGCCCAGAAGGCGTTGTAGCCGTAGCAGAGGTCGGTGTAGCGGGTGCCGTAGAGCAGATTCGTCAGCGTGGTGAGGACCTTGTTGCCGAGCGAGCGGATCGGGCTGAGGTCGTCGGAGCCGCCACCGGGGGCGTACCGGGAGCCCTTGGCGAAGTCGGCGCCGTTGACGAGCGCGGTGACGAACGAGTGGATCTCGCGGCCGTCGGTGGAGCCGTCGGCGTCGATCATGACGATGATGTCGCCCCGGGCGGCCTGGAAGCCCTCGATGAGGGCGTTGCCCTTGCCGCGCCGGGTCTGCACGACGACCCGGAGATCGGGCCGCAGCCGGCGTGCCACGGCGACGGTGTCGTCTGCCGAGTTGCCGTCGACCAGGATCACCTCGTCGATCCACTCGGGCAGCGTGGCGAAGACGTGAGGGAGGTTCTCGGCTTCGTTCATCGCGGGGACGATGACACTGACGCTGGCGGCGAAGGGCTGCTTGTTCATGAAAGCAAGGTCCCCCGCCGCGCATGCATTTTGCTTGAAATCTTCTTGCAGCCACCGAATTTCGGGCGATATTTCAGTGAATTTCGGCTTCGGTGGAACGGGAAATGATCTCGTCCACCGTCTCCTCGACGGTCTGGTGTGAGGTGTCCAGCCACAGCCCGAGGCGTGGCGTCTCGCGCCGGAGCACCGCGTCGAACTGGGCGATCACCCATCCGCCCGCGTAGCCGGTCTTGCCGCGGGCGCTCTCGCGGCGGGCCACCACCGCCGGGTCCGGAGCCAGAACGACCACATAAAGCGGGCGTGTATCGACTAGTTTCGTAAACCGTTCCAGATCCGGTCCGATAATGATGTCCTGGACTATTGACGTAAAGCCCGCATTGGCATAAAGGTCCGCCGTATTCGCGGCGATCCGCTGGCGGAGGTGGAGCTGGCGGACCTCCTCCTCGCCCATGTCCGGGGTCGGGTCGGCGCGGCCCCCGACGACCATGCGCCGGAACACGTCACCGCGGACGTGCGCCGACCGCGGCAGCCGTTCTGCGAGGGCCTGCGCCACCGTCGACTTGCCGGACGCCATGACGCCAGTGATCAGGACGACGCCGTTCACACGCCCACCAGCTTTCGCACCCGGTCGGCGCCGACCGCCATGAGCAGCGTCGGCAGCCTGGGGCCGGTGTCGCGGCCGACGAGCAGCCGGTAGAGGAGGGCGAAGAACTCCCGCTGGGCGGCCTTCAGCTCGGGCGTGGCCGGCGCGTCGGCCGGCAGCCCGGCCAGGCGCTTCGGCACGCCGTAGACCAGGGCGGTCAGGCCGTCGAGGGTCCAGTCGTCGAGGCCGTCGGCCAGCAGGCGCAGCGCCTCCCTGTCGTCGGCGCCGAGCGAGGCGAGCAGCTCGTGGTCTGGCGTCTCGCGCACGTGCGTGCGCTGCTCGGGCGGCAGGTGGCCGTCGACCCAGCGCTGCGCTCGGTCGAGACGCGGGCGGGCCGCGTCGAGCGAGGGCACGCCGTCGAGGTCGCGCAGGATGCGCAGGGTCTGGCCGGCGTGGCCGGTGGTGATGTCGGCGACGGAGGCGAGCGTGCGGTAGGGGACCGGGTGGGGCGTGGCCGGCAGCGGGGCCTGCGCCGTGCGCACCGCCCGGTGGTAGGCCGCCAGCTCGGCGGGCTGGGCCCGGCCCTCGGTGACCTTGCGGCCGAGGGCGTCCCACTCGTCGTAGAGGCGGTGGATCTCCTGGTCGAAGGCGATCTTGAAGGACTGGGCGGGCTTGCGGCGGGCGTACAGCCAGCGCAGCACCGGCGCCTCCATGATCTCCAGCGCGTCGGCCGGGGTGGGCACGTCGCCCTTGGAGCTGCTCATCTTGGCCATGCCGGTGATGCCGACGAAGGCGTACATCGGGCCGATGGGCTGCTGCCCGCCGAACACCTCGCCGACGATCTGGCCGCCGACGACCCACGCCGAGCCCGGCGAGTGGTGGTCGACCCCGGACGGCTCGAAGACCACGCCCTCGTAGGCCCAGCGCATCGGCCAGTCGACCTTCCACACCAGCTTGCCGCGGTCGTGCTCGGCGAGCCGGACGGTCTCGCCGAAGCCGCACTCGCAGGTGTAGGCCAGCTCGGTCGTCTCGTCGTCGTACGCGGTGACGGTCGTCAGATCGCGCCCGCACAGCTCGCAGTACGGCCGGTACGGGTAATAGGCCTGCTCGCCGGGCTCGTCGGGCTCACCGGCGCGGGTCCGGTAGCGCGAGAGCACGGCGTCGATCCTCCCGCGCTCGCGCATGGCCAGCAGGATCTGCTCGCGGTAGGCGCCCGAGGTGTACTGCTCGGTCTGGCTGATGGCGCGCACCTCGACGCCCAGCTCCGCCAGCGCCCGCTCCATGGGCGCCCTGAAGTGCTCGGCCCAGTTGGGGTGGGAGCTGCCGGGCGGGGCCGGCACCGAGGTCAGCGGCTTGCCGATGTGCTCGGCCCAGGAGGGGTCGATGCCGGCGGGAACGCGGCGGAAGCGGTCGTAGTCGTCCCACGACAGCAGGTGGACGCACTCGACGCCGCGCCGCCTGATCTCGTCGGCGACCAGGTGGGGGGTCATGACCTCGCGCAGGTTGCCCAGGTGGATGGGGCCCGACGGGCTGAGCCCTGAGGCGCAGACGATGGCTTTGCCCGGGGCACGCCTCTCCGCCTCGGCCATCACATCGTCCGCGAACCTGGAGACCCAGTCGGTCTCGGCACTTTCCGCCATCGCGCCATTCTTGCGGCTTCGCGCGTCGCAAGCCAACGCGTATGCGCCTTCAGGCCGCGCGGGTGCGGCTCTGCCGGCCGAGCGCGGCCAGCACGGCGGGCGGGTCGATGACGCCGTAGCCGTAGTCGTGGTCGAAGCCGACCGTGCTGCGGTCGTCGGCGGTGCGGTGGAGCAGGGTGCGCAGCTGGGACGGCGACAGCGCGGCGGCGGACCTGCGGGTGCGGACGGCGGCGACCACCCCGGCGGCGACCGGGCAGGAGGCGGAGGTGCCGGTGTCGGCGGCCCCGACGGCCTCGGAGCCGGCGAAGTGGGTGTAGGCGCACAGGTCGGGCTTGCGCTCCGACAGCCGGCCGGGGCCCTGGGAGGAGTAGCCGACGCGCTCGCCGCGCACGTCGACGCCGCCGACGGACAACACGGCCGGGTGGGAGTTGGCGCCCGCGATCGGCCGCTCGGGGAACCCGCAGGAGGCGTCGGGGCAGTCGCGCCCGCAGTTGCCGGCCGCGAAGAGGATGTCGGCGCCCGCGCCCTCCAGGCTCCCCACGATCACGTTGAACGGGTGGGCCGGGTTGTCGGAGTAGTTGCCCGGGTGGCCGGGCGGGAAGTCCGCGTCGGGCGAGGCGAGGCCCCAGCTGTTGCTGACCACCAGCGCCCGCGCGTCGGCCGGCATGGCCCGCAGCACGCCGTCGAGGTGGGAGTAGGCGGCCACCGCGTCCGACAGCAGCCCTTCGGCCGAACGCTCCCGGCTGAGCAGCACCGGCAGGTCGAGCAGGGTGGCCTTGGGCGCGGCGAGCAGCGCGTCGAAGGCGCACATGGAGCCGTGGGTGACCGGATGGCGCCCGGGGGTCTTGGCCACGCCCGGCGGGGCCCAGCTGCGGGCGGCGTCGACGGCGACGTCGTGGCCGATGCGGGCGGCGATGTGGTCGGCGTTGACGCCGGTGTCGACGATCGCCACGGTCACGCCCTCGCCGTCGTGGCCGGACGACCACAGGTCGTAGGTGTTCAGGAGCCGCCTGACCTGCTCCCAGTCGCCGACGGGGCCGTCGCCGGCGCAGGTGAGGTGGCTGCGGATGGGCGGGTCGGCGAACACGCCGGTGACCTCGCGTACGGACGACGACAGCAGCACCGGGCGGGTGGCGAGCTCGGCGTCGGAGATCTCGCCGCGGACGAGGACGGTGGCGTGCTCGGGGGCCATGGAGAACTCCGCCCGCTGGTACGGCGACAGGCCGGTGACCGGCCGCGGCACGGCCACCGGCGTGTACGTCTCGTCGAGGAGGACTCCGGGCAGGTCGGCGACGACGTCGGCGACCGTGCTGCGGACGTTCGCGTCGAGCACGGACGCGACGACGTCGGGGGCGGGACGGAGCTGGATCAGGACGCGCATGAGAACCTCTCTGTTACCGAAGCATTACCCTCGGTAATCATGCCCGTCCGGTCCGTGGATGATTCCTGTGGGGAAGCTTTACGTGGTCGCCGCGTACGGGTCCCAGTCCTCGGGGAGCGGCTCCGGCACGGCCGTGGTCGAGGCGATCGGCCGGAACTCGGCGCGTTCGCCCGACTCCGCGATGGCCGACATGAGGTCGAGCACGTGGCAGGCCAGCTCGCCCGAGGCGCGGTGCGGCGTGCCCGCGCGGATCGACCTCGCCATGTCCAGGACGCCGATGCCGCGTCCCGCCGTCGTGCCCGTCACCGGCAGCTCCCGCCAGTCGGCGTCGCGTAATCCGCGGGCCAGCAGCGGGCCCTCGAACGTGTTCGGGTCGGGCAGCGACAGCGCGCCCTCGGTGCCGATGATCTCGATCATCCGCCGGTTCACGGCCGAGTCGAAGCTGAACGTGGCCGCCGCCGTGGCCGTGCCGGGGAAGTCGAGCAGGGCGTTGACGTGGGTCGGCACCGCCACGGGGAAGAGCGTGCCCGCCTTCGGGCCCGAGCCGACCACCCGCTGGTCGCGGGCCCGGCGCGTGCCGGCCGCCACCCGCGCGACCGGCCCGAGCAGCGCCACCAGCGCGGTCAGGTAGTACGGCCCCAGGTCGAACAGCGGGCCGCCGCCCGGCTGGTAGAAGAACTCCGGGTTCGGGTGCCACGACTCCGGCCCGAGGCTCTGCGTGGCCGCCGTGACGGCGACCGGCGCCCCGACGAGCCCGGAGCGCAGGGCGCGCAGCGCCGACTGCAGCCCCGCGCCCAGGAACGTGTCGGGGGCGCCGCCCAGCCGCAGGCCCCGGTCGGCGGCCTCCGCCATGACCTTGGCGGCCTCGTCCACGTCCATGGCGAAGGGCTTCTCGCCGTACACGTGCTTGCCGGCGCGCAGGGACTCCAGCGCGACGGCCGCGTGCGCGGCGGGGACGGTCAGGTTGACCACGATCTCCACCTCGGGCACGGCCAGCGCCGTGCCGAGGTCGCCGGAGACCGGCACGCCGTGCTCGCGGGCGACCGCGGCGGCCCGGCCGGTGTCGAGATCCGCGACGGCGAGCACCCGCACGTCGGGGAAGGCGGTGAGGTTGCGCAGATACTGGCCACTGATCACTCCGGCGCCCACCAGGGCGACGCCGACGGGACCGTTGCTCAAGAGCCCTCCAAGCTGCTGAGGTAGGCGTGGCTTTCGGCGAGGACGGCGAAGATGTCGTCCGCGCACTCGTCGAGCTCGACGATCCGCAGCGCGCCCGGGGCGGCGGCGAGGATGTCGGGCACGGGCATGACGCCCTGGCCGACCGCGGTGTGCGGCCGGTCCTTGACCCCAGGGCCGTCCTTGACGTGCAGGGCCAGCGTGCGCTCGGCCAGGCGGCCGAGCAGGGCGGGCACGTCGGCGCCGCCCACGGCCGCCCAGTACGTGTCGATCTCCAGGAAAACCTCGGGGGCGAGCCGGTCGGCCAGCACCTCCAGGGCGTGCCGGCCGTCCAGTCGCGGCTCGATCTCCCACCAGTGGTTGTGGTAACCGAGCCGCAGCCCGTAGCCGGCCGCCTGCTCGGCCAGGTCGTTGAGCAGGTCGGCCGTGCGCGCCAGGCCGTCGAGCGTGGTGAACTCCTCGTGCGGGACGCCGCCCGGGACGATCACCAGCCCGGCGCCGAGCGTGGCGACCGCCTCGAACACCTCCGCCGGCTCCCTGCGCAGCAGCGCGGACGCGTGCGTCGCCGGGACGCGCAGCCCCAGGTCGTCGGCGAGCCGCCGTAAGCCCTCCGGATCGGCCAGCGGGTCGTAGGGCTCGACGGCGCCGTAGCCGATGATCGCGATCCGGCGCAGCACGGCGACGCGGTCGGCGGCCAGCTCCTCCCTGACGGTGTAGAGCTGGACGCCGAAGGGGGAGGTCATCCCCGGACCCCGAGCAGGTGCTCGAGGGCGAGCTGGTTGAGCCGGGTGAAGTGGAAGCCGCGGGCGGCGGCCACCTCGGGGTCGAAGGTGTCGTTCGCGAGGTCCTGCCAGGTCTCGCCGGCCGCGAGCGTGGGCTGCCCCAGCTCGTCCACGCGGGAGTTGCGCAGGGCCTCCTGCACCTCGGGGTCGGCGCGGAAGGCGCGCGACTTCTCCTTGAGGATCAGGTACGTGCGCATGTTCGCCGACGCGGAGTCCCACACGTCTTCCGGGTCCTCGGTGCGCAGCGGCTTGTAGTCGAAGTGGCGGGGGCCGTCGTAGCCGCCGTTCTCCAGCAGGTCGACCAGGAAGAAGGCGCTCTTCAGGTCGCCGTGGCCGAAGATGAGGTCCTGGTCGTACTTCGGGCCGTGCTGGCCGTTGAGGTCGATGTGGAAGAGCTTGCCGTGCCACAGGGCCTGGGCGATGCCGTGCACGAAGTTGAGCCCGGCCATCTGCTCGTGGCCGACCTCGGGGTTGAGGCCCACCATCTCGGGGTGCTCCAGCTCGTTGATCAGCGCCAGGGCGTGGCCGATCGTGGGCAGCAGGATGTCGCCGCGGGGCTCGTTCGGCTTGGGCTCCAGGGCGAAGCGGATGTCGTAGCCCTTGTCGATCACGTACTGGCAGAGGAGGTCGAGGCCCTCCTTGTAGCGGTCGAGCGCGGCCTTGACGTCCTTGGCGGCGTCGGACTCGGCGCCCTCGCGGCCGCCCCAGCAGACGTACGTCCTCGCGCCGAGGGAGGCGGCGAGGTCGAGGTTGCGCATGACCTTGCGCAGGGCGTAGCGGCGGACGTCGCGGTCGTTGCTGGTGAACGCGCCGTCCTTGAAGACCGGGTGGGTGAACAGGTTGGTGGTGGCCATCGGCACCTTCATGCCGGTCTCGTCCAGCGCCTTCCTGAACGCCGCGATGGCCTTGTCGCGGTCGGGCTCGACGGCGAGGAGGTCGTCGTCGTGGAACGTGACGCCGTACGCGCCGCGCTCGGCGAGGCGGTGCACGCTCTCGACCGGGTCGAGCGGCGGGCGGGAGGCGTCGCCGAACGGGTCGCGCGCCTGCCAGCCGACCGTCCAGAGGCCGAAGGTGAAGCGGTCGTCGGGCGTGGGCGTGAAATCGGTCATATTGGTCTCCGCTGCTATTAGTCCATAATCTGTACATAATCCTGAGGAGGTGGGCACGTGGCGTCAAGAGGGGTCCGGCATGATTCCATGCGCGCCCGTAATCTGGCCGTAGTGCTGGCGACCATCCACCGGTCAGGACCTCATACCCGCGCCGCGCTCGCCGAGCGCACCGGGCTCACCAAGACGACCGTGTCCAGCCTGGTCGCCGACCTCCTGGAGGCCGGGGCGGTGACCGAGAGCGGGGCCGTTCGCGGGGGCGAGCGGGGGCGTCCGGGCGTGGCGGTGAGCCTGAGCGGGCACCGGGTGGCCGCGCTGGGGCTGGAGGTCAACATCGACTACCTCGCCGCCTGCGTGGTCGACCTGACCCGTACGGTGCGGCTGCGGCGCACGGTGCCGGCCGACAACCGCAGCTCCGACCCGGCGCTGATCCTCGCGGGGCTGCGCGACCTGGTGAAGCAGACCACGGCGGAGGCCGAGGCCGAGGGACTGCGGGTCATCGGAGGAGCCCTCGCCGTGCCGGGCACGGTCGAGGACGGCGTGCTGCGCAGCGCGCCGCATCTCGGGTGGCGCGACGTCCGCGTGGCCGACCTGATCGACCTGCCGTTCGCCGTCGACAACGAGGCGAACCTGGCGGCGCTCGGGGAGCTGTGGTTCGGCTCGGGGGAGGCCGACTTCCTCTACGTGTCCGGCGAGATCGGCATCGGCGCGGGCCTCGTGGTCGGCGGGACGGTGTTCCGTGGCACGTTCGGGCTGGCCGGGGAGCTGGGCCACGTGGTCGTCGTGCCGGACGGGCCCGGGTGCCGGTGCGGCGGTCGGGGCTGCCTGGAGGTGTACGCCGGCCAGGACGCCCTGCTCGGTGAGCTGGCCTCGGTGCCGGAGCTGGTGGACCGCCTGGAGTCGGGCGACCGGGAGGCGCTGGAGACGTGCGAGCGGGCCGGGCACGCGCTCGGCGTGGCGCTCACCTCGGCCGTCCACCTGCTCGACCCGGGCCGGATCGTGCTCGGCGGGATCTTCGCGCCGCTGTTCCCCTGGCTGGAGGGGCCGGTGGGCGGGGCGCTCGGGGCCCGGCTGGCGCAGATGCGCGGCACCCCGCCCGCCGTCGTCGTCTCCCGCACCGGCGCGGACGCGGCCGTGCTCGGCGCCGCCGGCCTGGTGATCCAGCAGGTCATCGCCGAACCGGCCGGGATGCTGGGACTGTGATGATCGAGGAGCGCACCCCCGCGGACCCGGAGCTGTCCGCCCTGCTCGACGCCGCCTTCGCCGAACTCGTCGCCCGCTACGGCCCCGAAGGCCGCTCGCAGGTCAAGGACGGCGCCCGCTTCCTGGTCGCCACGCTGGACGGCCGTGCGGTCGGCTGCGGCGCCGTGCAGCCGGTGGACGACGTGACGGGGGAGCTCAAACGGATGTACGTGATCCCGGAGTGCCGGGGGCGCGGGGTCGCCACGGCGCTGCTGGCGGCGCTGGAGGACCTGGCCCGCGACCTCGGTCACCGGCGGCTGCGGCTGGCGACCGGCCTGCGGCAGCCCGAGGCCATCGCCCTGTACGAGAGCCGCGCGTACACGCTGACGGAGCCGTACGGGAGGTACGTGGACGCGCCGCTGACCCGCTGTTACGTCAAGGTCCTGGTGTAGACGCGGTCACTCGAGGGTGAGGCGCACCGGGGCGCCGGCCGGGTCGGCGGCGGCCACGAGGGAGAAGGGGATGCGG
>NZ_POUD01000080.1 GCF_003236395.1 Nonomuraea aridisoli
CCCCACCGCCACCGCGTACACCCCGCTGGTGTGGCCGACCAGCGGCTTTCCCACCGGGCTGCCCGTGGACAGATCCCACACCCGCACCGTCCTGTCATCTCCACCGGTGACGGCCACGGTCATGCCGTTCAGCTCCCCCACCGCCACCGCGTACACCCCGCTGGTGTGGCCGACCAGCGGCTTTCCCACCGGGCTGCCCGTGGACAGATCCCACACCCGCACCGTCCTGTCGTCACCACCGGTGACGGCGACGGTCTTCCCGTCCACCTCCCCCACCGCGACCACGTCCACCGAGCCGATGTGGCCGATCAAGGCGGCTTGCGACAGATCGTCTGGGAGGTTGCCGATGGTGGATCTGGTGACGACGATGAGGGCGGCCACGATCGCGGCCAGGACGACACCGCGGCGTTTCAGCGCCTGGGGCAGGTTCACATTCGGTGTGCTGGGCGACCCGGACTTCTGCGTGGCCAGCCATTCCTGGAGGCGGATGTGCCGGAATTGGTACATCCCTCCTGACTGACGGAGCAACTCCTGTTCCCGCGCGTCCGCGAGGAACGCCATGAGACGCCAGGGCAGGAGTCCGCGCCCCGCGAGCGCGAGCCGTGCCAGTAAGAACCTCGGCCAGGCCCGGGTCAGCAAGATCAGCAGGGCGAAAACCGTCCCGGGCAGAAGCACGGCCCACCCGAGCAGCAAGGGGAGGCTCTGACCTCCGGTGATCGCCGCGACTTCCACCGCGATGGTGTGACCTACGCTGTCGACTCCCTGAAACCACCCGTCGCGAGGCCATCGGGTGACGGCTCTCTGAGTCATGGCGGCGACCACCCTGCCGGCGATCAGAGCGGGGAGCACCCCAACGCCCATGACCATCCCCGCGGCCAGCGCCCCCACGAGGGACGAACGACGATCCTGACGGATGAAGCGCAGCGGACTGGCTTGAGCCGAGCGTCTAGGCGGAGCGTGAAGCCAGTTGTGGACCGCCATCGCGAGACCGACCGTCACCGCCAGTGCCGCGCCCACCAGCACCAGCGCCCAGTAGCCCTGTACGTCTGCGACGACCCAGCCCTGTGCGCTGATGCTTATGGCGACTCCGGCCAGCACGGGCACGACCACGATCGCAGTCACGGCGAGGCCCGTGGTGAATCCGCGAAGCAGCCGGTCCATCGATCCACGAACCGTCAGCGACAACCGGCCTGGAGCGCGGTCAGCGCCGGCGGACCACGTCATCGTGGCCAGAACCGCGAAACCCGTTCCTGCCCAGGCACCGATGGCGAGCCCCCCGAAGAGGTTGGGGCGAGCGTCCCCCTTGCCGTTCTCGAGTGTGCGCGGAGCGCCGATGAGTTCGACGAAGTCATCCGTGTCCAGGAAAAGCGTCCACAGGAACGCCGCGACCATCAAGATCGCCCCGATGCCGAGCCCGATCAGCGGAGCGGCCCACGGCGACAGCAGTCGCCGGCTCAGCAGCCACCAGGCCAGGTCCCTCTCCCGGTGCTGGTGGAGATATCGGGCCAGGAACATCAGCCAACCGCGAGCCTTGGCCGCCGGCCACTTGCTGACGGATCCCGGGACGATCTGGCCCGAAGGCAGCTTGTCCGGGGCGTAGGCCGCGTCGATCACCCGATCGAGCAGGTAGTCCTCGACGGCGTGCCGGGAGTCGAAGCGTACGGGATCGAGCAGTTCGGCCGGCGAGCCGCCGAGGCGCTGGTAGACCCGGCGCGCCATCGACACCATGAGCGGGGTGGACAGCGCCATGGCCAGCGGGCTGTCCGGCTCGGCACGCAGATGGTCGTACACCGGGCGCCAGTCCGTCCCGTCCGGCCAGTCCACCGCCTCCAGGTAGGCGATGATCTCCGTGCTCGTCACCGGGGCCACCTCGATGACCGGGGCCCGGCGAAGAGGCTGTCCGCCGCCGTCGATCACGTCCTGGTACTCGGCCGACCGGCACGTGACGACCACCGCGCGGTCCTGCCCGACCGCCTGGTTGATCGAACGTACGGCGCTGCGGCGGGCCGACTCGGGAATCTCGTCCAGCCCGTCGAGGATCGGCAGGAGCAACCCCCGGTCGTACAGGAGCTGGGGGATCTCCCTGCGGCCGTTGTAGTAGGAGGTGGCCAGGCTGTGCACGATCCAGGCGTCCATCGAGTCGGCCACCGGATCCCAGGAGGAGGCGGTCAGCAGCACCGGCACCGGGCCGCCGTCGGCACGGACTTCGCTGTCCAGCAGGCCGAGGGTCAGCAGCACCGCCAGCACGGTCTTGCCCGAACCCGGCTCTCCCAGGACGAGCAGCCGTCCGCTGCGGATCGCCCGATAGTCGATGGCCAGCCGGCGGGTCACCGTGTCGAACTCGCCTTCCAGCCGGCCTTCCAGGCGAAGCTTGACCACCCGACCGACCTGCTGCCCCGTGATGAGCTCGTAATCGTCGCTGACGTCGCGCTCGGTGGCGGCCCAGGACAGGGGCAGCACGCCCGGGTCGCGGAGTTTGCGAACCTTGGTCTCCTCCAGCCACTGAGCCTGGACGGTGGCGGCGAGGTCGTCTGCCAGCGCGTTCGGTCTGAGCGGCTCCGACGGCTCTACGCGCAGAAGACTCGCCACCGTGATCGTCAGGGCCGCGAGACCCACGAACATGCTGATCACGCTGGCGCGTGCGTCGTTCTCCGAAGATTCGGAATTGGCCATCCATACCGCTAATACCACGAACCAGGCCACTAAAAGAAGAAGCAGGCCATTACGGATAAATCGTCGTCGTGATCGGGAACGGCTGGGCACACGAAGAATCGTAAGTCTCCCAGTGGCTCGGAGTGAATTTTGAGCATAATGCTCAACAAGTCGCCCTAAAGCGATTATTGCCCGGGGGGTTTGTTCGCCGGAACGCCTCCGGCGTCGGGGCGACCAACCGCTCGAACAGGTACGCCGCTCCGTCGGGATCGCTCATGCCTTCGGGATAGTCGATCTCCCCCACGCTCCAGCGATCATCACCGTTCTGACGCCACGAACAGGCGGTCACGACGGGCATGCCGCCCTCGTCACAGAACGCGGGCTCCTCCACGCAAGCACGGAAGACCTCGGGAACGGAGTCGACCACCCCTGGCCACGGCCCGTCATGATCGTACGGGCTCATCGGCGACTCGTGGTCGAAGCCGCGAACGTACGCACCCGCCGCGGAGAAGACGGCGGAGAAGACGATGGCGTACTCGTCCCCCGAGCCGTTGCGCATCGAGGCCGTCTCCTCCCCCGACCCCCAGCTCGCGTCGTAGAAGTGAAAACGGCTTGACCACTCGGGGCTCAGGATGGCGTCGAGCACGGCCATGGACCGGCACAGGTCGCGCAGCACCGGGATGTCAGGCAGCAGCCCGGCTGCTTCATGAGCAGTCATGCCACCATCCAAGCCGACACCACTGACATTCACAGCGCCCCGCTACCCGCGTAAGGGAAGGGCTTGCACGGAAGCCGACAGGGCGGCGAATTCCTGTCGTACCGATGACCACTCTCCCGCGCATCATTCCCATCGCCTACATACCCGACCACCACACCGGCGCGATCGGCCATGGGGAAGGCGGTCAGTTCTTCGGGTCCGTCGTCGCCGCCTTCCGCGAGGGCAACACCCACACCGACGACTGGCCGTCGCACAAACGCTGGTACGCGGTCCTGCACACCTTCGCCGCCACCGGCCACCATCATCGAGCACACCGGCGTCGCCCTCGCGCGCGAGGGCGAGGAGCATGCCGAGTTCCACCCGAACGGCATCGGCTTCTACGACCCCTGGGACGGCGTCTACGACACCTGACGCCATCGGGTCGAGCGATCTTGTCGTAGGCGATCGGTAGCATCCCGCCCATGTTGCGGGTCGGAGACGTGGCGGCCATGCCCCTTCCGCTGGGCGGCTATGGCGCGTGCCAGGTGAGCGGAGTCAGCGGAGGCTGCACGACGGTATGCGCACTCGACTGGCACTCCGACGAGCTGCCCACACTCGACGAGCTCGCCTCAGCCGCACCGCTGATCTTTGACCATCACAGCCACTCGGGACGACCGGACGCCCTCATGGTCGACAGCGCCGATCCACCGCCGCCCGACTTCGTCTGGCTCGGGCGACAACCGGTCCACCCTGACACCCCGCCCGAGACGAACGCCTTCGGCGTCTGGGAGAGCATCCCGCTAAGCGTCGCCTCCCAGCGGCGCTGGGATCTCCATGTGCCCGCCGCGGCCAAGGCCGCCTACCGCGACGCCGTCCACGGCCCGGTCATGGTCGATCTCGGCGACGTGCCGCGGACCATGTACGCCACCGCGTCATCGCTCATCCTCCCGGCTCATCTCACAGACGTCCGCTGGCCGGCCTTGGACGCGCTGCCCCAGCTGACCAGCGTGAGATGCTCAGGCCCGGATCGCGGCCTCGCCGAGGCTCTCGCCGCCCGCCCGATCATCCAGAGCCTTGTATGGGACGATCCCCCGCACACGGTCGATCTGAGCGCGACACACCTGACCAGACTGACGATCTCGGGCACCGGGCCACGACTGTTGCGCCTGCCACCCGGACTCATCGACCTCCACGTGGAGGGGCGACCACCCGCAGCCGTCGAGGCGGCCGAGGAGGGACGCTGGATCCATCTCAGCATGGCCGCATTCCCCGATGTCGTCCCGAACGGTCTCCATGGAGTCCGCCGTCTCGACCTCCGCGGATCCGGTGACCTGTCCCTGACCGCTCTCGAGGCCCTGACGGACCTGGAGTGTCTGCACATCCGCTGGAACCACCCGCACGGCAGCCTGCTCGACGACTCCCGTCTGAGCGGCTTCTCGCGGTTGCACACCTTACGACTCACGGACGCCTACGGCGTCGATGCGTCATCCCTGTCCCGTCCACCCACCTCCGTACGCCGCCTGGACGTCAACGGCATCCGCCGCAGCCAGTCCGAACTCCTCATGGCACGCCACCGAGGCACGCCCGTGCAGGTGATCGTGTGGGGCGCCAAGCCCGACGCCTGGCTCGCGTCCAACGTCGACAACCCGCTGCGCGACTGGGTCGATGACGACGAAGAAGCCGGCGCCGCAGCATGCGAGGCCTATGCCTCGGCCGTTCGCGCCATCGGCTCTCTGCCCGCCGGCGATCCCGCCACGGCCACCGCGGCACAGCCGATCCTGCGCGACCTGATCGAACAGCTCAACACGATCGACGAACGCTCCGAGATCATCGACACCCTCCGCAGGGAAGAGGCCGCGGACGCCTTCTTCGATCTCGCGCAACGCGCCGGCGTCACCGATTCCGAGGCGGCCGACTGGTTCGACGAGTGGCGCGACTTCTGACGCGGGTGAGGATGTCGGGGGTTGCGGCGGTCTTCGGGGAGGAACAGACGCGGGCCTGCTCGCACCCCCTGGGAGAAGGTCGACGGTGAAAGCTCGCAGAAAACCCACCGGCCGACGGAGCCCCGGTCAGGGGACTCTTCCACCCTCGCGCCCAGGCTCAATCGGTGACGCCGTAGTGGCGGGCGAGCCGTGGCAGACGACGGATGAACTCGTCCTTGTCGCCGAAGTCCCACTCCTCGCCGTCCGGCGCCGCGTGGTAGCTCAGGAAAGGAAACTTGCCGTGTACGCCTTTCGCGCGCACGGCATCACCCAGACTGTCCGGCTCCAAGCCGGTGGCCTGCCTGTAGGGGTCGAAGGTCACGTAGGCGAAGGACTCGAAGTCGGGGGAGTCCTCCCTCGGCCAGAACTCACGCCGGGTGTGTGTGACCCGCTTCAGATGGAACCTCCCGTTCCTGGACCGGCTCGTCCGTTCGTGGGAGAAGGTCCGGGCGAGTTCGAAGAGGCGCTGGATCTCCGGCAGCTCAAGGATGCGATCAGGACAGTCGGCGATCTTCTCGAAGGTGTCACGGCCGAGGCTGATCAACCAGTTCACGAAGTACTCGAAGCCATCGGAGGACCCGAACCCGGTGACGGTCCAGAACACCGCGTACATGTCCCACGAACAGCCGCGATTGGCACAGACCGTGAACCAGGTCTGGTAGTCCACGATCTCTTCGGCGGTCAGGCCAGAGAGATGATCCTCGAGCCACGCCGATCGCGCGGGGCGACTGTCCGTCTCCCTGCCGGAGCGCTCAACCAACTCCCAGAAGCCGTCGATGTCCACAAGCCGCGATCATCGCACGCGTCGGACCTCACGCACAGCTCACGGAACAACGCCCTTGGAGCGACTCGGACAGCACGCGAAGATCCCGGGAGCCGCACGGCCCCGGGTTCTCGCGGGTGAAAGGCCTACTTGAGGAGCTGGCGGGCGATGACCATGCGCTGGATCTGGTTGGTGCCCTCGTAGATCTGGGTGATCTTGGCGTCGCGCATCATGCGCTCGACCGGGAAGTCCTTCGTGTAGCCGTAGCCGCCCAGGAGTTGCACCGCGTCCGTGGTGATCTGCATGGCGGCGTCCGAGGCGGCGCACTTGGCGGCGCTCGACAGGTACGTCAGGTCGGCCTGCGGTTCGCCGTTCATGGCGCGTTCGGACTTGGCCGCCGCGTGGTAGGTGAGCTGCCGGGCCGACTCCAGCTTCATCGCCATGTCGGCGATCATGAACTGCACGCCCTGGAAGTCCGCCACCGGCCGGCCGAACTGCTTGCGTTCCTTGACGTAGCCGATCGCGTAGTCGAGCGCCCCCTGCGCGATGCCGAGCGCCTGGGCGGCGATCGTGATGCGGGTGTGGTCGAGCGTGGCGAGCGCGGTCTTGAAGCCGGTGCCGGGCTCGCCGATCATGCGCGAGGCCGGGATGCGGACGTTGTCGAAGATGACCTGCCGCGTGGGCGAGCCCTTGATGCCGAGCTTCTTCTCCTTCGGCCCGAACGAGACGCCCTCGTCCGACTTCTCCACGACGAAGGCGGAGATGCCGCGCGCCCCGGCGGACGGGTCGGTGACCGCCATCACCGTGTAGAACTCCGACAGGCCGGCGTTGGTGATCCACATCTTGGTGCCGTTGAGCACGTACGCGTCACCGTCGGCCACCGCCCGCGTCCTCATGGCCGCCGCGTCCGAGCCGGCCTCCGGCTCCGACAGCGCGTACGAGAACATCGCCTCGCCCCTCGCCACCGGCTTCAGGTAGCGGGTCTTGAGCTCCGGCGAGGCCGACAGCAGCAGCGGCACCGTGCCGAGCTTGTTGACGGCGGGGATCAGGGAGGAGGACGCGCAGGCGCGGGCCACCTCCTCGATGACGATCACGGTCGCCAGCGCGTCGGCCCCGGCGCCGCCGTACTGCTCAGGGACGTGTACGGCGTGCAGGTCGGCCGCCACGAGCGCCTTGTAGACGTCCCAGGAGAACTCCTCGGTCTCGTCGATCTCGGCGGCGTGCGGAGCGATCTTCTCGTCGGCCAGGGCGCGAACCGTCTCCCTGAGCATGTCGTGCTCTTCGGCGGGCGCGTACAGAGGGAAGCTCATGCGTCAAATACTAGGATGTCCGAGCATCTTGTTACCAGCGGGTACGGTTTGCGAAGAATTGCAGGTGGCACGTAGCAGGTAGCGGAAGGCCCGGTAACATGCCTCCGCGATCGAAAGGAGCTCACACGTGCCATATCGCCTCACGGTGATCGGGACCGGATACCTGGGCATCACTCATGCGGCGAGCATGGCTGATCTGGGCTTCGAAGTCCTGGGCCTCGACGTGGACCCTGACAAGATCGCCCGGCTCAACGCCGGCGAACTCCCGATCCACGAGCCCGGCCTCGAGCCGGTGCTGCGGCGCGGCCTCGCATCCGGCCGCCTGCGCTTCACCACCTCCTACGAGGAGGTCGCCGCCTTCGGCGACGTGCACTTCGTCTGCGTGGGCACCCCGCAGAAACGCGGCGAGTACGCCGCCGACGTGACGTACATCGACAACGCCATCGAAGGCCTCGCCCCGCTGCTCGACCGCGAGTGCCTGGTGGTGGGCAAGTCGACCGTGCCCGTCGGCACCGCCGAGCGGCTGGCCGACAAGCTGGCCCGGCTCTCCCCGGCCGGCGCCGAGGCCGAGCTGGCCTGGAACCCCGAGTTCCTGCGCGAGGGCTTCGCCGTCCACGACACGCTCCACCCCGACCGCATCGTGCTCGGCGTCCGCACCGAGCGGGCCGAGAAGATGTTGCGCGAGGTGTACGAGCCGCTCGGCGAGGTGCCGATCGTGGTGACCGACTACGCGACGGCCGAGCTGGTCAAGACGGCCGCGAACGCGTTCCTGGCCACGAAGATCTCCTTCATCAACGCGATGGCCGAGGTCTGTGAGGCCGCGCACGCCGACGTCGAGCTGCTGTCCAAGGCGTTGTCGTACGACGACCGCATCGGCGGCCGCTACCTGAACGCCGGCCTCGGGTTCGGCGGCGGCTGCCTGCCGAAGGACATCAGGGCGTTCATGGCGCGGGCCGGCGAGCTCGGGGCGGACCAGGCGCTGACGTTCCTGCGCGAGGTGGACGCCATCAACATGCGCCGCCGGGCCCGCATGGTCGACCTGGCCAGGGAGCTGGCCGGGGGCTCGTTCCACGGGTGCACGGTGGGCGTGCTCGGTGCGGCGTTCAAGCCCAACTCCGACGACATCCGCGACTCGCCCGCTCTCGCCGTCGCCGTGGCCATCGGCCACCAGGGCGGCAAGGTCACCATCTACGACCCCATCGCGCTCGACAACGCCCGCAAGGCCCACCCGGAGCTCAACTACGGCGAGTCGGCCGTCGAAGCGGTCCGCGGGGCGCACGTGGTGCTGCTGCTGACGGAGTGGCAGGAGTTCGTGGACCTCGACCCGGAGCAGCTCGGCGGGGTGGTCGCGGCCCGGCGCATCGTGGACGGCCGCAACGCCCTCGACGCCGAGAACTGGCGCTCGGCCGGTTGGCACTACCGCGCCCTCGGCCGCCCCTGACGCGCTCGCGATCCTCGTCTCGACGGACGAGACGCGTGCGGGCCGGCTAAGGCGAAGAGGCTGTCGAGGTGTGCGGTGAGCAGCCCGACGGCGGTCTCGCCGTCGTACTGGCCCGCCAGGACGCTCATCTGCAGGCCGGTGATGACCGCGAGCAGGATGGCGGCCGCCGTACGGGGGTCTTCGACGGTGGCCCCGCCCTCCTCCCGGGCCTGGCGGATCTGCTCGGCCACGAAGTCGCGCAGCGCGTCGGCGTACGTCAGGCCCTCCGGAGCCGGCTCGGGCCGGGTGAGCGTGAGGAGGTAGTGCGCCTGGTACGCGAGCACGATCCGGCGGCTCTCCTCGTCGACCGGGATGAGCGTGCTCAGCCCCCCGTACAGGAAGGCGCGGGATGAAGCCGGGTCGCCGTGAGCCGCCACGGCCTGCGTGACGCGCTGCGCAACGAGACGCCCGCCTCGATCGCGACCTCCCGCATGCTCGCCGCTACGACCACATGATCGCCCGCTGGGGTGTTCGGCGAGCGCAGCACCATGCACGACTCCGCCGAGGTCGCCGGACGGCTGCGGCGCGTCGCGCCCGCCGTGGAGGTCGAGGTGGTGCCGGGGTCGGTCATTCCATCGCGCTCGACGTTCCCGATCTGGTCAACAGCCGGATCCTGGCGCACGCGGCCAGGACCGCCGGCTCCCGGGCATGACCGTAGGCGTGTCCGGCGTGGTCATGACCGACCGCGTTCGTGATCCCGAGCGCTGAGCCCCCGGGACCGGGTCAGAGCTCGGCGGCCTCGGCGCGCAGGCGCTCGCCCTTGGCGTGGGCCTGCTCCTTCAGCCGCTCCTGGAACTCCTCCATGCGCGCCCGCAGCCCGGCGTCGGAGGCGGCCAGGATGCGGACGGCCAGCAGCCCGGCGTTGCGGGCGCCGCCCACCGCGACCGTGGCGACCGGCACCCCGGCCGGCATCTGGACGATCGACAGCAGGGAGTCCATCCCGTCGAGGTATTTCAGCGGCACCGGAACCCCGATCACCGGCAGCGGCGTGACCGAGGCCAGCATGCCGGGCAGGTGGGCGGCCCCGCCGGCGCCCGCGATGATCACCTGGATGCCGCGGGAGGCCGCCTGCCGGCCGTAGTCGATCATCTCGACCGGCATGCGATGCGCCGACAGCACGTCGGCCTCGAACGGCACGCCGAATTCGGCGACCGCCTCGGCGGCCTGCTTCATCACCGGCCAGTCGGAGTCGCTGCCCATGACGATGCCGATGCTCACGTGTACTCCCCGGTGGTGAGGTAGACGACGGCGTGACGGGCGCGGGCGCGCACCTCGTCGAGGTTGGAGCCGAGCGCCGTCACGTGGCCGATCTTGCGGCCGGGACGCACCTGCTTGCCGTAGAAGTGCAGCTTGATGCCGGGATCGTGGGCGAGGACGTGTTCGTAGCGCTTGAACAGGTCGGGCTCGTCGCCGCCGAGCAGGTTGGCCATGACGACCACCTGGGCGGTCATCTTGGGCGAGCCGAGCGGCAGGTCGAGCACGGCCCGAAGGTGCTGCTCGAACTGCGAGGTCGTGGCGCCCTCGATCGTCCAGTGGCCGCTGTTGTGGGGACGCATGGCCAGCTCGTTGACCACCAGCCCGTCGGCCGTCTTGAACATCTCGACCGCCAGCAGCCCGGTCACCCCGAGCTCCTCGGCGATCTTCAGGGCGATGCGCTGGGCCTGCGCGGCCTCCTCGGGGTCGAGGTCGGGCGCGGGCGCGAGCACCTCGACGCAGATGCCGTTCTCCTGCACGGTCTCGACGACCGGGTAGCTCACGCCCTGGCCGTGCGGCGAGCGGGCCACGAGCACCGCGAGCTCCCGCTCGAACGGCACGAACGCCTCGGCCATCAGCTCGGTCCCGGTCGCGAACGCCTCCGCGACCTCCTCCGGCGTGCGGCACACCCACACCCCGCGACCGTCGTAGCCGCCGCGCACCGCCTTGAGCACCACCGGCCAGCCGTGCTCGCCGGCGAACCGGGCGACGTCGTCGGCCGACGACACCCGCGCCCAGGCCGGGCAGGGCACGTCGATGGCAGACAACCGTTCGCGCATGACCGCTTTGTCCTGAGCGTGCACGAGCGCGTCGGCGCCCGGGCGCACGCTGTAGCCGCTCGCCGCGAGCGCTCTGATGTGCTCGGTCGGCACGTGCTCGTGGTCGAACGTGACCACGTCGCATCCCTTGGCGAAATCACGGAGGTCGTCGAGGTCGCGGTAGTCTCCGACGCGCGTGTCGACGATCACCCGCGCGGCGCTCTCGTCACGGTTGTTGGCCAGGACCCGCAGCTCGACGCCGAGCGCGATGGCGGGGGGCTGTGACATCCGGGCCAGCTGGCCCGCGCCGACGATGCCGACGACCGGTCCGATCGGGCTGTATGAACTCACGCCAGGTGAGCTTACCCGGCGGTGACGGGTCGCTCCGCCGCACCTCCGCTGCTCGCGGGGGCTGGGCTGGACGGCCGTTCCGGGTCGCCCTGTGTCAAGGCACGGCCGTCCAGCGTCCCGCAGCGTAATGCCCGTCTAAGGCGAATGTCGGGCATAAGGCGATATTTCTACAGGCGTTCTTTGCGGGCTATGTCCTCCCGTCTGACACCCCATCCATGTCGTGCCCGGTACGCTGGGGTGGTCCGGCTCGACGTAGGAAGGACCGACCAGAGACGTGGAAAGTGTCAGACGCCTCTATCAGCGGTTCTCGTCCCTCGTGCACGAGCTGGCCAAGTTCGGCAGCATCGGCGCCATCGCGTTCGTGATCGACACCGGGCTGTTCAACGTCTGCAACGTGCTGATCGGCCTGGGGCCGCTGACCTCCAAGGTCGTGGCGACGGCCATCTCCACGACGTTCGCCTACCTCGGCAACCGGTTCTGGACGTTCCGTCACCGTGAGCAGAGCGGGCTCGGGCGCGAATACTTCCTGTTCTTTCTCCTCAACGGCATCGCGCTGCTGTTCGGCATGCTGACGATCGGCTTCACCCACTACACGCTCGGCTTCGACGACCCCCTCAGCCTCAACATCGCCAACATCGTCGGCGTCGGGCTCGGCACCCTCTTCCGCTACTGGTCGTACAAGAAATGGGTGTTCCTGGAGGCCACCGAGCCGATCCCGATGGAGCTGCCCGAGGCGGGCCTCAGGCAGGACCGCTGACGACGCGGTTGCGGCCGTCGTCCTCCGCGGGGCGCAGGAAGACGGCGAACGTCGCCGGACGGCGGCGTACGAGCTCCAGCCGGCCCCCGTCGGCGGCGGCCAGCGCGCGGGCGAGCGTCAGGCCGAGACCCGTGCCCCCGCCTCCGCTGACGTTCCGCTCGAAGATCTTGGGGGCGATCTCGTCGGCGATGCCCGGGCCCTCGTCGGCGACCTCGACGACCACGTAGTTGTCGCCGTAGCTGGTGGTCACGGTGACGGCCCCGCCGCCATGACGCAGGGAGTTCTCCAGCAGTGAGGCGACCACCTGGCCGAAGCCGCCGGTGGTGGCCATCGCCTTCAGCCCGCGCGCGCCGTCGAGCTGCAGCGTGCGGTCGGCCTCGCGGAAGACCGGCTCCCACTCGGTGATCTGCTGGATCAGCACCTCGTCGATCGCGACCGGCTCGGCCTGGGCGTGCCGCTGACGGCGGGCCGCGGCCAGCAGCTCGTCGATCACGGCGGTGAGCCGCTCGGCCTGGACGATCGCCGCCTCGCCCTCCTCGCGCACGACGTCCGGCTCGTCGGCGGAGGCCACGATCTCCTCCAGCCGCATGGTGAGGCCGGTCAGCGGGGTGCGCAGCTGGTGGGAGGCGTCGGTGGCGAACTCGCGCTCGCGGGTGAGCAGGTCGGAGATCCGGGTGGCGCTGCGGTCGAGGACCTGGGCCACACGGTCGAGTTCGGGGATGCCGTAGCGGTGTTTACTGGGGCGCGCGTCGCCGGAGCCCAGCCGGTCGGCGATCTTCGCCAAGTCCTGCAAGGGCAGGGTCAACCGGCGTGACTGGACGACGGCAAGGCTCACCGCCACCGCCATGGCGGCCACGGCCAGGGCGACGATGAGGAGCAGGCGGGCACGTACATCCTGCTCAACCTGGTCACGGTCACGACTTATCCGGACGTAGACGCCCGTGTTGGTCTGGGCGTCCTCCGTCATCAGGTGACCGGACGGCGGGGGGTCGCCGACGACGGTCAACCTGGGGGGAGCTCCGCGTTCCCAGATCTGTATGAACCGTTTCGGGTATTTCTGCTCCAGTTGCTGGGGGTCGAGCGGCGTCTCCTGGATACGGGCGTATTCCACCTCTCCCACGAGACGCTTGGCCTCCGCCCCGAGCTCTTGAGCCGCCTCGTCGACGATCAGACGACTGACGACGACGCCCAGGGGGACCCCCAGCAGCAGGACCGCGATTACCGCGACGACCAGGGTGGAGGAGAGCAGTCGGCGGCGCATCTCCTACTCGCGCTCGAACCGGAAGCCGACTCCCCTGACGGTCGTGATGTATCGAGGTTTCGCGGCGTCGTCGCCCAGCTTGCGGCGCAGCCAGGAAATGTGCATGTCGAGTGTCTTGGTCGAGCCCCACCAGTTCGTGTCCCACACCTCGCGCATGATCTGCTCGCGGGTGACGACCTTGCCGGCGTCGCGGACCAGAACCCTCAGCAGGTCGAACTCCTTCGTGGTCAAGTGCAGCTCCTTGTCGCCCATCCAGGCCCGCCGGGAGTCGGCGTCGATCCGCACTCCCTGGACGACCGGGGTCTCGGAGGTGCCGCGGCGCAGCAGCGCACGGACCCTCGCGAGCAGCTCGGCCAGCCTGAACGGCTTGGTGACGTAGTCGTCGGCGCCGGCGTCGAGGCCGACGACGGTGTCCACCTCGTCGACGCGCGCCGTGAGAATCAGGACCGGAGTTCCGTGCCCTTCGGCGCGGATCCGGCGGGCGACCTCCAGCCCGTCCATCTCTGGCAGGCCTAGGTCAAGAACGATGAGGTCTATTCCGCCCGACAGTGCCCTCTCCAGGGCCTGCGGGCCGTCCGGGCTCACCTCAACCTGGTAGCCCTCACGGCGCAGCGCACGCGCGAGTGGCTCGGAGATCGAGGTGTCATCCTCGGCGAGAAGTACGCAGGTCATGAACCGATCGTAGGACCTTAGGCGATCGTTTCCCGGGCACAGCGCGCGGTTTGACTCGTCGTTGACCTATCCATTGACCTGGGCAAACACGACTAAAAGACGTTTCGTCGTGATTAAAGTACCGCGGTTCGGCGTCCGAAGTCATCGGGTGATCATGCCCAAGCACGAATTCCTCAATCCTCCGGGGGAATTCCGGCACCGTTCGCACTCCATCCGGAGCCTCCCAATCCCGGACGCGTGCCGCACCTTCCCCGAAGCCCCCGCGACACGCCGAGGCCACCCCGAGGCGCGACACGACCCCTCCGACGTGTCGCCGGCTCGGGGAGCAGAGGCGGACAGACCCCTTCTCGTACGGATAGGTCGGATGTTGAGGGTTGTTGCACCGATATTTCAGTGATATTTCATGGTTTCTGAGCCCGTAGTGATCGGAGCACTCTCGTGAACTCACCCCCCATCGTCCGCGCCGTCCTCACTCTCCTGTTAGCGACGTCCTTCACCGCAGCCCTGCCATCCGCCCCCGCCGCCGCCGAGGTGACCCTCGATACACCCGATGACCTGACCCTCTGGTACGACAAACCGGCCACCGACTGGGAGACCCAGGCGCTGCCGATCGGGAACGGCGCCCTCGGCGCCATGGTGTTCGGCGGCACGTCCACCGAGCAGATCCAGTTCAACGAGAAGACCCTGTGGACCGGCGGCCCCGGCTCACGCCAGGGCTACGACTTCGGCAACTGGACCACGCCCCGGCCGAACGCCATCGCCGAGGTGCAGCAGCAGCTCGACCGCGACGGCCGGATGACGCCGGAGGCGGTCGCCGCCAAGCTGGGGCAGCCGAAGCGCGGCTTCGGGGCGTACCAGACGTTCGGCGACCTGTGGCTCGACATGGCGCAGGAGGGCACGCCCACCGGCTACCGGCGGGAGCTGAGCCTGCGCGAGGCCGTGGCGCGGGTCGGCTACACGGCCGACGGCGTGCGCTACTCCCGCGAGTACTTCGCCAGCCACCCCGCCGGCGCGATCGTCGGCCGGATCTCGGCCGACGAGGCGGGCAAGGTGTCGTTCACCCTGCGCACGTCGTCGCCACGGAACGACAAGCAGGTCAGCGTCAAGGACGGCCGGCTGACGATCCGCGGGGCGCTGCAGGACAACGGGATGCGGTTCGAGGCCCAGGTGCAGGTCGTCACGGAGGGCGGCACGCGTACGGACGGGGGCGACCGCGTCACGGTCACCGGGGCCGACAGCGCGATGTTCGTCCTGTCGGCCGGGACGGACTACGCCGCCGAGTACCCGGCCTACCGGGGCGAGGACCCGCACGCCGCCGTGACGGCCGCCGTGGACCGGGCCGTCGGGCAAGGCTACGACGCCCTGAAGCGGGCCCACCAGGACGACTACCGCAAGCTGTTCGACCGGGTGAAGCTCGACATCGGGCAGAAGGCGCCGGCCGTCCCGACGGACCGGCTGCGGGCGAGCTACACCGGCGGCGCCTCGGCCGACGACCGGGCGCTGGAGGCGATGTTCTTCGCGTACGGGCGTTACCTGCTGATCGCCTCCTCGCGGGACGGGTCGCTGCCCGCCAACCTGCAGGGCGTGTGGAACAACTCGACCAGCCCGCCCTGGTCGGCGGACTACCACGTCAACATCAACCTGCAGATGAACTACTGGCTGGCCGACCAGACGAACCTGGCCGAGACCACCAAGCCGTACGACGACTACGTGCGCTCGATGGTGCCGGCGGGCGAGCGTACGGCGCGGGAGATGTTCGGGGCCGACGGCTGGCTGGTGCACAACGAGACGAACCCGTTCGGGTTCACCGGCGTGCACGACTGGGCGACCTCGTTCTGGTTCCCGGAGGCGGCGGCGTGGCTGACCCAGCAGATGTACGACCACTACCGCTTCGGCGGCGACGAGGAGTACCTGCGCGAGACGGCGTACCCGGTGATGAAGGGGGCGGCGGAGTTCTGGCTGGACACGCTGCACACCGACCCGCGTGACGGGAAGCTGGTCGTCTCGCCGAGCTACTCCCCCGAGCAGGGCGACTTCTCGGCCGGGGCGTCGATGTCGCAGCAGATCGTCTGGGACCTGTTCACTAACGTGGCCGAGGCGTCCGAGACGCTCGGGGTGGACTCCGAGTTCCGTACGCGGGTGCGCGAGGCCCTGGACAAGCTCGACCCTGGCCTGCGGATCGGGTCGTGGGGGCAGCTCCAGGAGTGGAAGCAGGACTGGGACGACCCGAACAACACCCACCGGCACGTGTCGCACCTGTTCGCGCTGCACCCGGGGCGGCAGATCACCGCGGACAGCCCGGAGGGCCGGGCGGCCGAGGTGTCGCTGACCGCGCGCGGCGACGGCGGCACCGGCTGGAGCAAGGCGTGGAAGATCAACTTCTGGGCGCGGCTGCTCGACGGCGACCACGCGCACAAGATGCTGAGCGAGCAGCTGAAATTCTCCACGCTGGAGAACCTGTGGGACACGCACCCGCCGTTCCAGATCGACGGAAATTTCGGCGCTTCTGCTGGTATTTCGGAAATGTTGGTGCAGAGTCAGCACGACGAGATCCACGTGCTGCCCGCCCTGCCCTCGGCCTGGCCCACCGGCTCGGTGACCGGACTGCGCGCCCGCGGCGACGTCACGGTGGACGTCTCCTGGCACGACGGCGCCGCCGAGAAGATCACCCTGCACCCCGGCCGCACCGGCCAGATCAAGGTACGCGCCGCCGCCGTCGCCGGACGCTACCGGGTGTACGACGAGCAGGGTCACGAGGTGGGCCCGCACCGCTCCGGCGACACGCTGAGCTGGAACGCCAGGGCCGGGAAGTCGTACACGATCGTCAACGAGGTCGCGGTCTCCGTGACGGCGCCGGCCTCGGTGGGGGCCGGGGAGTCGTTCGAGGTCGAGGCGACGGTCACCGCCCCGGGCCGGCGCGCGGTGCCCGCCGGGACGCTGGCGCTGGAGCTGCCCGAGGGCTGGACCTCCGAGCCGACCTCTGTGCGGGTGCCGGCCGTGCCGCGCGGTGAGACGCGCTCGGCGACGTTCACGGTCACGGCCGGGCCCGCCGACGGGAGCCGCAGCGCTCGGCTGACGGCGGTGCTCACGGCCGATTCGTGGCGTTCGTCCGGGTCCGCCACGGTGGGCCTGTCGCCCTGCGCGACGCCGCCCGCCGACAAGGTGCTGGTCGCCTGGGACCCGGCGGCCGGCTCCACGGTCGCCGACTCCTCGGGCAACGGGCGCCCGGCCTCCGTCGTGGGCGCCGCGGCGTACGACGGCGAGGCTCCGACGGGCAGCGGGCTGGTGCTGGACGGGTCCACGTACCTGTCGACGGCGGCCACGACGCTCGGCTATCTGCCGGAGGCCACGTTCGCGGCCGAGGTGAAGATCGCGGGCAGCGGCTACCGGCGGCTGTTCGACTTCCAGCCCTCCGGCGACCCGGGCACGGACGGCGTGCTGATCGACGTCACGCCCGACAACCGGCTGCGGTTCATCGGCGCGGGGCAGAACGTCACGACCGACGCCACACTGCGGACCGGCCGCTACCTCAGCCTGGTCGTCACACTGTCCCGCACGGGCGCGGTCACCGTCTACGTGGACGGCGTGCGCGCGGGCGGCGGCACGGTGTCCTCCGACGGGATCGTCGGCTGCGCCACGCGTCCGCTCCGGTTCGCCGCCGACCAGGGCGGCGGGCAGCGCCTGACGGGCGCCGTGGACCGCATGGCCATCTGGCCGCGCGCCCTGCCGGAGGCGGACCTGCGCTCCTGGCAGGAGCTGGCCTTCTCATGAACGCGGGCCCCCGCGCGGACGGGGGCCTGACAAGCGGCGGCCCCCGTCACGCTCGTGCGTGCGGGGGCCTCGCGGGCGGACCGGCTGCGGTCAGTCGTCGTCGGACGACGGCGGCTCGGCGTAGCGGGCGAGGTAGAGCTGTTCGCCGAGGCTGCCGATCAGGCCGAGCTCGGTCTCCAGGTAGTCGATGTGCTTCTCCTC
The DNA here is from genome assembly GCF_003236395.1 of Nonomuraea aridisoli. GTDB lineage: Bacteria > Actinomycetota > Actinomycetes > Streptosporangiales > Streptosporangiaceae > Nonomuraea > Nonomuraea aridisoli. Next base: position 17,910 of record NZ_POUD01000080.1, read on the forward strand.
GTCCTCGAGGATCTGCTCGAAGATGCGCGCCGAGGTGATGTCGCCCTTCTCGCGCATGAGCTGGATCCCCGGCCGCAACCGCTGCACCACCGCCAGCTCGACGTCCAGGTCAGCCCGGAGCTGCTCCGGCACCGTCTGGCCGATGTGCAGGGTGCCGAGGCGCTGGTAGTTGGGCAGGCCCTCGAGGAACAGGATGCGCTCGGTCAGCCATTCGGCGTGGCGCATCTCCTCGATCGACTCGTCGCGCGTGTGCTCGGCGAGCTTGGTGTACCCCCAGTTCTCCTGCATCTTGGCGTGCAGGAAGTACTGGTTGATCGCGGTCAGCTCCGCGGTCAGCTGTTCGTTGAGCAACTCGATGATCTGCTTGTCGCCCTGCATGAACGGGCCCCTCGCTGCTATCCCGGCTATGCGGTCGTGAGTTCTTCAGTCCTTTTCAGGATGGCACAGATCTTCCGTACACAACGGGCACAGTCCCCACCGGCACCTGTGGTGTCGCGGATCTGCTTGGCGCTGGTGGCCCCGGCGGCGATGCAGTCGTGCACTTCGTTCTCGGTCACAGCACGACAAATGCACACGTACATCGGGGGACATGCCTCTCGCACGGGGGAACAAGGGACGCCTTTAGGTTAGGCACACCTAAGCTAGCCCACTTTGGTTAGGCTTGCCTATGTTGGCTCGGTCACAGTCCCGTGTCCCCGGTGTCAGTGCCCCCGGGCGATCCATTCCTCCAGGTGGGGCGCCTCCGCGCCGATCGAGGTCGACTCGCCGTGACCGGTGTGCACCACCGTCTCGGACGGCAGCGTCAGCAGCCGTTCCCTGATCGACGCGATGATCGTGTCGAACGAGCTGAAGGACCGTCCGGTGGCTCCGGGACCGCCCTTGAACAGCGTGTCGCCGCTGAACACCGCCCCCAGGTCGGGTGCGTGGACGCAGACCGCGCCCGGCGCGTGGCCGGGGGTGTGCAGGATCTGCAGCGCGATCCCGCCCACCATCAGCTTCTCGCCGTCGGCCAGCGGTTCGTAGGTCACCTCGGGCCCGTAGACCTGCTCCCACAACACCTGGTCGGCCGGGTGCAGGCGGATCGGCGCCCCGGTCAGCTCGGCCAGCTCGCGGGCGGCGTTGATGTGGTCGTTGTGCGCGTGGGTGCAGACGATCGCCTTCACCGAGCGCCCGCCGACCCGCTCGGCGATCGGCCCCGCGGTGTGGGCGGCGTCGACGATCACGACCTCGCGGGCGTCGCCGACCAGCCAGACGTTGTTGTCGACGTCCCACGTGCCGCCGTCGAGTGAGAACGTGCCCGAGGTGATGACCCGGTCGATCACAGTGCCTCCTGCCGATCTGCGCCCGGAAGGCTGTAACGGATGTCCTCGCTACGCTGCGGATCCATTAGAGCACCACCACCGAGCGCAGCACCTCGCCGCGGTGCATCTTGTCGAACGCCTCCTCGACCTGGTCGAGGGCGATCGTCTCGGTGACGAACTTGTCGAGCGGCAGGCGGTTCTGCAGGAACAGGTCGATGAGCATCGGGAAGTCGCGCGAGGGCAGGCAGTCGCCGTACCAGGAGGACTTCAGCGAGCCGCCGCGGCCGAACACGTCGAGCAGGGGCAGCTCGATCTTCATCTCCGGCGTCGGCACCCCGACCAGCACCACCGTGCCGGCCAGGTCGCGGGCGTAGAACGCCTGCTCGTACGTCTCGGGCCGGCCCACCGCCTCGACGACCACGTCGGCGCCGAACCCGCCGGTCAGCTCCTTGACCGCCTCGACCGGGTCGCTCTCGCGCGAGTTGACCGTGTGGGTGGCGCCGAAGCCGCGGGCCCACTCCAGCTTGCGGTCGTCCACGTCGACCGCGATGATCGTCGCCGCGCCGGCCAGCGACGCGCCCAGGATCGCCGCGTCGCCGACGCCGCCGCAGCCGATGACCGCCACGCTGTCGCCGCGCGTGACGCCGCCGGTGTTGATGGCCGCGCCGATGCCGGCCATGACGCCGCAGCCCAGCAGGCCGGCGACCTGCGCCGGGGCCTCGGCCGAGACCTTCGTGCACTGGCCCGCCGCCACCAGGGTCTTCTCCAGGAACGCGCCGATGCCGAGCGCGGGCGACAGCTCGGTGCCGCCCTTGAGGGTCATCTTCTGCGCGGCGTTGTGAGTGTTGAAGCAGTACCACGGACGGCCGCGCAGGCAGGCCCGGCACTGGCCGCAGATCGCGCGCCAGTTGAGGATCACGAAGTCGCCCGGGGACACCTCCGTGACGCCGGGGCCGACCGCCTCGACCACGCCCGCCGCCTCATGGCCCAGCAGGAAGGGGTAGTCGTCGCTGATGCCGCCCTCGCGGTAGTGCAGGTCGGTGTGGCAGACCCCGCAGGCCTGCACGTTCACCACCGCCTCGCCCGGACCCGGGTCCGGGACGATTACCGTCTCGAGCGAAACTTCCTGGCCCTTGCCTCGGGCGATGACGCCCTGCACTTCGTACGGCATGCCAGCCATCTTGTGTCAGGAGGATGATCTCCGCAAGACATAGGGCTGCACCACGCCGAGCCCTCTCGCGGGGCGGCGCCGGATCTTGTGCAGCGCGTACCCCTCGCGCCCGTCGATACCCTCGGCCAGCTCGGCGTCGACGAGGATCGTGCCCGGCCGGGCGATGGCGGTCAGGCGGGCGGCGAGGTTGACGGTCGTGCCGAAGACGTCGCCCATCATGGGCACCACGGGGCCGTACGCCATGCCGATGCGCAGCTCGCCGGTCTCGACCAGGTCGAGCGCGATCGCCCCCGCCTGCTCCGCCGTGCCGGCGGTGAACAGCACCTCGTCGCCCAGCGTCTTGACCAGCCGGGCGCCGTGGGAGGCGACGACGTCGGAGGCCCGCGCCTCGAACCCCTCCACCAGGTCGGCCAGCTCCCTCTCGTCGAGCTCGCGGGCCCGCCGGGTGAACGACACCAGGTCGGCGAACCCCACGGCCAGCGGCACGCGGGTCGGCGTCAGCTCGTCGTGCACGTCGGCCATGGCCAGCAGCCGGGTGCCGGCCGCGGCCAGCTGGGCCCGCCAGACGTGCACGAGGACGTGCTGGAAGTCGGGCAGCACCTTCTGCGCCGCGCCGAGCAGGGCGGCCAGGTCTCCTTCCGTGCGCTCCTCCGGCAGGGTGGCGCCGACGAAGATCTCCGCCTGCCACTGGGCGAGCCGCGCGGTGGTCTGGCCGAGCGCGCGGGCCATGCGGATCACGGTCTGCTCGTCGAGGCCGCCGTCGAGCATGCGGCGCACCCGGCGCAGCGCGGCGACGTCGGCGTCGGTGAACGCCACGGCGTCGTCGGCCCGCTGCGCGAACCCCAGGGCGCGCCAGATGCGGGCCGCCAGGTCCTGCGACACGCCGGCCTCGGCCGCGACCTGGGCCCGGGTGTGGCGGGGCGGGAGGCCGACCAGCAGCAGCTCGATGTCCTCGGCCGTCGGCCGGCGCTGTTCGCTCACCCGTAGGAGGGTATGTCAGCGGCCGTCGAGCTCACCGTCGGAGGCGTCCTCGACCAGCCGGAACAGGTCGGTGCGGACGTCCTGGATCTTCGGGATGTCGCGCAGCACGATCTCGCCCCGGTCGCCCGCCGACTCGACCGTCAGCGTGCCGCAGCCGAGCAGCCGCTCGGGGAACGTCTGGTCGGAGCTGACGGTGTTGACCTTGGTGATCGGGATCTCGTCGGTCGACTTGTTGAGCACGCCGGTGCTGATCGTGAAGCGGTGGGTGGTGAGCACGTACGCCGTGTTCTTCCACTGCAGGTAGGGCACGAACGACCAGATCGTCAGCAGGATGAGCGCGATGACGACGACCGCGATCCTGGCGTAGGTCGCGTAGGCGAAGTCGGCCGGGATGAAGTAGATCGCCGCGGCCGAGGCCAGGGCGATGAGGAGCAGCGCGAGGAACGGGCCGATGAGACGCTTCCAGTGCGGGTGGAAGGATCGTACGCGCCGCTCTCCCTGCGTCAGATGATGGTCGGGAAGGGCCATGGGCACATGCTGCCACCATCGCTCACGCCACGGCTACGACGCCGGGAGAACGGGCAGAGCCCGCTCAGGCGGCCGGGCGGACGTGGACGACGTCGCCCGCGCTGAGCGTGTACTGCTCGCCCGCCGCGTCGACCTGCAGGTGGCCGAAGTGGTCGATGCCGGTGGCCTGCCCGGTCAGCGTCGTCTCCCCCGGCAGCTGCACCCTGACCCGCCGCCCGACCGTGGCGCTCGAGGCCAGGTACGCCGAGCGCAGCCCGGCCGCCTCCGCGTCGCCCTTCGCCTCGGTCCAGTCTCGGTAGTGGCTCTCGACCTCGCGCAGCACCGCCCTGAGGAGCGGGTCGCGGTCGAGGCAGGCGGCCTCCTCGATGCCGAGCGACGTGGCCGTCTCGGCGGGCAGCTCGTCGGGCCTGAGCGTGACGTTCAGGCCCATGCCGATGATGACGGCGTCGTCCACCCGCTCGGCCAGCACCCCGGCCAGCTTGCGCTCGCCGATCAGCAGGTCGTTGGGCCACTTGAGGCGTACGTCGACCTCGGCCAGGCGGCGTACGGCGGAGGCGGCGGCGACGGCGTACAGGAGGGTGAGCCAGCCGTGGGCGGCGACCGGCACGCCGGGCCGCAGCAGGATCGAGAACGTCAGCCCGGAGCGGGGCGGCGACGACCACGCGCGGCCCAGCCGGCCGCGGCCCGCCCGCTGCTCCTCCGCCACCAGCACCGTGCCCTCGGGTGCGCCGCCGCGGGCGGCGTCGGCCAGGTCGGCGTTGGTGGAGCCGGTGCTGTCGACGACCGTGACGCCGGTCCACAACGAGCCGGGGCGCACGAGGGCGCGGTTGAGCGCCGCCTCGGACAGGGGCGGGCGGTCGAGGTCGGAGTAGCGGGACTCGGGCATCTCCCCATCTTCGCGGACGGCGGTGGGTGCCCAGGCCCCGGCCCCCGGGTCACCGGCATCTCTGACCAGGAGTGATGATGAAGTATGAGCATTTTTGTGCACCCTGCGGGCCGGGAGACCCCTTGGCCGGAGGGTGATGTACGGCTGGAGGACGGCGCGTCCGGCGTCGCGGTGGAGGCGCTGTGAGGGTGCGCCCGGGTCCGACGACCCGCATCCGCATCACCGAGTTGTCCGGCCCCACGGCCAGGGACCGCCGCGACGACCTGGCCACCGAAGAGCCGCTCGAGATCCGCATGTCAGCGCCCGACGGCTCGCGGCGCACGGCGGCCATCACCATGCGCACCCCAGGGCACGACTTCGAGCTGGCGGCCGGGTTTCTGTGCGGCGAGGGCCTGGCGGGACCGGGTGACATCGCCGCCATCGCCTACTGCACCGACGACGACATCCCGCCCGAGGCCCGCTACAACACCGTCACCGTCCACCTGAAGGGCCCCATCCCCGACCTGCCCGCCCTCGACCGCCACTTCCTCACCTCCAGCGCCTGCGGCGTCTGCGGCTCAGCCAGCCTCGAATCCCTCCACGACCGCTGCCGCCCCCTCCCCCCAGGCGAACTGAAACTCACCCCCGACCTGCTCTACGGACTGCCCGGCGCACTACGCAACGCCCAAGGCGTGTTCGGCAAGACCGGCGGACTCCACGCCGCCGGACTCTTCACCCCCGCCGGAACACTCGTCGCCGCCCGCGAGGACGTCGGCCGCCACAACGCCGTCGACAAACTCGTCGGCTGGGCCGCCATGAACGACCGGCTGCCACTGACCGACCACGTCCTCATGGTCAGCGGCCGCGCCAGCTACGAGATCATGCAGAAAGCCCTCGCCGCCGGCATCCCCGCAGTGTGCGCGGTATCGGCGCCGTCCTCCCTGGCGGTCGATCTCGCCAGGGAGTTCGGCATCACACTGGTCGGCTTCCTGCGCGGCGAACGCTGCAACGTCTACGCGGGCGCCGAGCGGGTGGCCGCGTGAGGCTCAGCCGGTGTTCTGCAGGCCGGCCGCCACGCCGTTGACCGACAGGAGCAGGAGGGTGGACAGGCGTTCGCGCTCCTGCTCCGACGGGGCGCCGGTGCGCAGCGCGCGCAGCGCCCGCAGCTGCAGGTGTGACAGGGCGTCGACGTACGGGTCGCGCAGCTGGACGGCGCGCGAGAGGACCTTGCGGTTCTCCAGCAGCCGCTTGTGGCCGGTGACGCGCAGCACCAGCTCGCGGGTGCGGTCGTACTCCTCCAGCACCTGGCGGGTGAAGTCCTCCCTGCCGCCCAGCGCGAGGTAGCGCTCGGCGATCGAGCGGTCGGTCTTGGCCAGCGACATCTCGGCGTTGTCGAGCAGCGCGTTGAACAGCGGCCACTCCGCGTACGCCGCCCGCAGCTCCTCCAGGGAGCCGACGGCGGCCAGGCCGGTGCCGAGGCCGTACCAGCCGGGGAGGTTGACCCGGGTCTGCGCCCAGGCGAACACCCACGGGATCGCGCGCAGGTCGTCGAGCGAGCGCGGCGCGCCGAGGCCGCGGCGGGCCGGGCGGGAGCCCAGGCGCAGCGTGCCGATCTCCTCCAGCGGGCTGACCAGGCCGAACCACTCGGGGAAGGCCGGCGCCTCGGTCAGCGCGCGGTAGGCCCGCTCGGAGGCCGTGGCCACCTGCTCGGCCAGGCCGCGGAAGCGCTCGGCGGCGGCCGCCGTGCGCTCTCCCACCGCGGGCGAGGACGCCATCAGCACGGCGTTGGCCACCTGCTCCAGATGGCGGCGGGCGATGGCGATGTGGCCGTAGCGGGCGAAGATGACCTCGCCCTGCTCGGTGACCTTGAAGCGGCCCGCGACCGAGCCCGGGGCCTGCGCCAGCACCGCCCGGTTGGCCGGGCCGCCGCCGCGGCCGAGCGCGCCGCCCCGGCCGTGGAACATGCGCAGCTTCACGTCGTGCTCGGCGGCCCAGGCGGTGAGCGCCTCCTGCGCCTCGTACAGCCGCAGCGTGGCCGCGGCCGGGCCGAGCTCCTTGGCCGAGTCGGAGTAGCCGAGCATGATCTCCATGCGCCGGCCGGTGTCGGACAGCCGCCGCTGCACCTCCGGGATGTCGAGCATGCCGGTCAGCACGCGCGGCGAGTTGGCGAGGTCCTCGCCCGACTCGAACAACGGCACCACGTCGAGCACCGGCGCGCGGTCGCCGAGGGCGTGCCGGGCCAGCTCGTAGACCGCCGCGATGTCGTCGGCCGAGCGGGTGAAGGAGACGACGTAGCGGGAGCAGGCCGTGACGCCGTAGCGCTCCTGGATCCAGGCGATCACCCGGATCGTGGCGAGCACCTCTTCGGTGCGCTCGGACGGCTCGCCGCCCGCCCGCACCTCCTCCAGGGCCGCGGCGTGCACCTGGGAGTGCTGGCGCACCTCCAGCTCGGCCAGGTGGAAGCCGAACGTCTCGACCTGCCAGATGAGGTGCTGCAACTCGCCGTACGCCTGCCGCGGCGCCGAGGCGGCCAGCGACTCCTGGGCCAGCCGCAGGTCGGCCAGCAGCTCGGCGGGCGAGCGGTAGGCGAGGTCGAGGTCGCGGCGCCGGGTGGCGGCGATGCGCGCGGCCACGAAGAGCAGCCACTGCCGGTGGGGCTCACGCGGCGAGCGGGTGGCCAGCTCGGAGACCACGTCGGGATAGGCGTCGACGGCCGCGGCCAGCGCCGAGCGCAGCGCGGGCGAGCAGGGGGACAGCGGCGCGGACGCGGTGAGCGTGCGGCCGATGCGCGAGCAGGCGGCCTCCAGGGCCGACAACACGTGCTCGGACTGGATCTGCATGGTCTCGCGGGTGACGCGGGCGGTGACGTTGGGGTTGCCGTCGCGGTCGCCGCCGATCCAGCTGCCGTACCGGATGAACGGCCTGGCCTGCGGCGGGCGGGTGCCGGTGCGCTCGTCGAGCGCGGCGTCCAGCGAGCGGTAGACCTGCGGCACCATGCGGAACAGCGTCTCGTCGAAGGCGGCCATGGCGGTGCGCACCTCGTCGAGCGGGTCGAGCTTGGTCGAGCGCAGCTGGGCCGTACGCCACAGCAGGTCGATCTCCTCCAGCATGCGGCGCTTGCTCTCGGCGCGTTCGGAGGCGCCGCGGCCGGGGGTGTTGTACTCGGTGAGCTGACCGCTGATGCGCTGGATCGCGGTGACGACCGCGCGCCGGCGCGCCTCGGTGGGGTGCGCGGTGAGCACCGGGTGCAGCTCCAGGCCCGCCACCAGCTCGGTGACACGTTCGTGGCCGAGCTCCTGCACGGCCTGTGCCAGCGACTCGCGCTGCACCCGGCCCTCGGCGTCCCGCTCGCGCAGCGTGCGGATCCGATAGTGCTCCTCGGCCAGGTTGGCCAGATGGAAGTAGCAGGTGAACGCGCGGGCGACCTGCACCGCGCGCTCGATCTCCCACCCCGCCACCATCTCGGTGATCTCGTCGGCCGAGACCTCTCCTCTGCGCGCGGCGATGACCGCCTTGCGCAACCGTTCGACGTCGGCCAGCAGGTCTTCGCCGCCCTGCTCCGCGAGCACCTGGCCGAGCAGCCGGCCGAGCATGCGCACGTCGTGGCGCAGCTCTTCCGGCATCTCGGTCGCGGCGGCGCTGCGTCGCTCGAGCCCCTGGTCAATCATGATTCGAAGATATCGACTCGCGTTCCGCAGCCGTAGACCGGTCTCGCCCATTGGACTAGACCACTGTGAACTTCCAGGCCATCGAGCCGGTCTTGCGGAGCGAGGCCGTGAATTACGTGGGTTTGGACACGGCTTCGAGGAGCTCGGGCATGCGTCGGTGGGCGACTCGGGCGGCCAGGCGGCGGCCGAGGGCGGCGATGAGCAGGCCGTAGAACGGCGCCGCCGCCGACACCCAGAGCACACCCAGCAACATGGGCACCACGAACGGCGCCGCCAGCGCGATCATCGCGACCGCGGCGGCCACCGCCCCGGCGAACGCCTGCCCGCCCTGGCCCGGGGCCGCGCCGGTGAAGGCGTTCATCCGGTCGGGCACGGTGTACGGCAGGAGCACGCTGGTGACCGAGCCGACACCGAGGCCGACGCCGAGCATGCCCCAGGAGGCCAGCAGGGCGGGCAGGATCCGCGCGGCCTGGTCGGTGTACAGGGCGCTGCCGACGGCGATCACGGCCAGCACCGGCACCGCGATCATCGCGTTGGCCAGGTGCCGGCCCGCGAGGTCGGCGCGCAGGTCGCGCTCGGCGCCGAAGACGACGGCGTTCATCCACAACGAGCGGCCGTCGATGCCGAACACGTTGCCCGCCATCAGCGCGATCATGAGCGCGCCCAGCAGGGCCAGGAAGACGGCCTGCCCGTCGGACGGCTGGTCGCCGCCCATCGAGATGCCGAGCACGAGCGTCAGGAACAGGGCGCTGCCCCAGTTGACCCGGAAGCGCGGGTCGCGCCTGATGTACTTCAGCTCCTTCGTCACCACGGCCGCCAGCGGGCCGTCGGGCAGCAGCCGGTCGACGAGGCCGCGCTCCCTGCGTACGGAGGCCGACTTCCCGGACGCCTCGGGCGTGACGAGGGCGCGGCCGAGCGCCTTGATCCACAACCAGCCGCACAACACCACGAGCACGGCGAGGACCGCGATCTCGGCGAGCCCGGCCAGGCCGCCGTCGGCGATCGCGTGCGCGGCCATGCCGGGCGGCGTCCAGCGCAGCACAACGGCCATCTGGTGCAGCATCGCGGTGGGATCGCTCAGGCCGCGGTTCATCATCAGGTTGGGTACCTGCGCGACCAGCACGACCAGGATCACGGAGACGGCCAGCAGGTCGCGCCCGCGCCGGCTGCGCAGCGCTCCGGACAACACCGTGGTGACGAGGCGGGACGCCACCACGCAGAGCGCGAACTGCAGCAGCACGGCCGGCACCCCGAGGAGCACGCCGCCGGGCCCGGAGGCGAGCGCGGTGATCCCGCCGAACGTGACGACGAGCGTGGCGAGCGGCCAGACGCCGGTCACGGACGCGGTGAACAGGCCGAGCGCGAGGTCGCGCGTGCGCAGCGGGAACAGCGCCAGCTTCGCCGGGTCGAGCGTGTCGTCCAGGCCGAAGGCGAGCAGCGGCATGACCATCCAGCTGACCAGCAGCGACGCGTACGCCATGACCGTGACCGAGAAGGCGATGTCGTCGGGCGCGAGGCTCAGCAGGCTCATGAGGAAGAAGCCGAGCGCGGCCAGGACGAGGGCCACGACGAGGGTGAGGACGAACGCGACCTTGCGCTGGGCGTCGCCGCGCAGGTTGCCGCCCAGCAGCCGCAGCTTGAGCTCCGCGAACAGCCCGACGGTGCCGAGCACGCCGTTCCCGGCCCCGGGCGCGGGGCCGGGTGCGGTGGTGGGGCTGGGTGTGGTCATCGGCCGGCCTCGGGACGGGCGCCGAGCCAGCTCAGGTCGGCCTGGCCGTCCTGAGGCGAGCGGCCGACCAGGTCGAGGAACGCCTGGTTGAGGCTGCGCCCGCCGCGTACGTCGGCCAGCGGGCCCTGCGCCACGATGCGGCCCGCGCTCATCACCGACACCCAGTCGCACAGCCGCTCGACCAGGTCCATCACGTGGCTGGAGAAGATCACGGTGGCGCCGGACGCGGTGAGGCGCCGCAGCACCTCGGTGAGCGTGTCGGCGCTGACCGGGTCGACGCCCTCGAACGGCTCGTCGAGGAAGAGCACCGACGGGTTGTGCAGCAGCGCGGCGGCCAGCCCGATCTTCTTGCGCATGCCGGTGGAGTAGTCGACGACCAGCTTGTCGGCGGCGTCGGTGAGGTCCATCACGGACAGCAGCTCGCCCGCGCGCCGCTCGACGTCGGCCTTGGGGATGCCGCGCAGCCTGCCGTTGTAGAGCAGCAGCTCGCGCCCCGACAGCCGCTCGAACAGCCGCAGCCCTTCCGGTAACACCCCGATGCGGGCCTTGACCTGGACCGGGTCGCGCCAGACGTCGAACCCGTCGATCTCGGCCGAGCCGCCGTCGGGACGGAGCAGGCCGGTGATCATGCTGAGCGTCGTGGTCTTGCCCGCTCCGTTGGGCCCGACCAGGCCCGCGAAGCTCCCGGCCGGGACGGCGAGATCGACCCCCGCGACCGCCACTTGCTCACCGAAGCGCTTGAACAGGCCGTGGGTGCGAACCGCATCCGTCATGGCTCCACTGTAGGAGGGGGATACCCTGGCGCGCATGAGCAGTGCCCAGCCCCTACCGGAAGAACCGGACATCCACACCACTGCGGGGAAGATCGCCGATCTGGAGCGGCGCCTCGGTGAGGCCGCGCACGCGGGGTCGGCGGCGGCGGTGGAGAAGCAGCACGCCAGAGGCAAGATGACCGCCAGGGAGCGGGTGCTGGCGCTGCTGGACGAGGGCTCGTTCGTGGAGTTCGACGAGTTCGCCCGGCACCGCTCCACGATGTTCGGGCTCGACGGCCGCCGCCCGTACGGCGACGGCGTCATCACCGGGCACGGCACGATCGACGGCCGCCAGGTGTGCGTGTTCTCCCAGGACGTGACCGTCTTCGGCGGCTCGCTGGGCGAGGTCTACGGCGAGAAGATCGTCAAGGTGCTCGACCTGGCGATCAAGACCGGCTGCCCGATCATCGGCATCAACGAGGGCGGCGGCGCCCGCATCCAGGAGGGCGTGGTCGCGCTCGGCCTGTACGCCGAGATCTTCAAGCGCAACGTGCACGCCTCGGGCGTGATCCCGCAGATCTCGCTCATCATGGGGGCGGCGGCCGGCGGCCACGTCTACTCCCCCGCGCTGACCGACTTCGTGGTCATGGTCGACCAGACGTCGCAGATGTTCATCACCGGGCCCGACGTGATCAAGACGGTGACCGGTGAGGAGGTCACGTTCGAGGAGCTGGGCGGCGCCCACACGCACAACACCAGGTCCGGCGTGGCCCACTACCAGGCCGCCGACGAGCAGGACGCGCTCGAGTACGTCAAGACGCTGCTGTCGTACCTCCCGTCCAACAACCTGGACGAGGCGCCGGTCTACGAACCGGCGGCCGACCTCGATCCCGATCCGGAGCTGGACGAGCTCATCCCCGACTCGGCCGGCCAGCCGTACGACATGCACCGGGTGATCGAGCGGGTGCTGGACGACGGCGAGTTCCTGGAGGTCCACGCGCTCTTCGCGCCGAACATCGTGGTCGGGTACGGCCGGCTGGACGGCCAGCCGGTGGGCGTCGTGGCCAACCAGCCCATGCATTTCGCCGGATGCCTCGATATCAACGCATCCGAGAAGGCCGCCAGATTCATCCGAACATGTGACGCCTTCAATATTCCGATCCTCACATTTGTCGACGTACCGGGATTCCTTCCCGGAACGGATCAAGAATGGAACGGAATCATCCGCCGCGGCGCCAAGCTCCTGTACGCCTACGCCGAGGCCACCGTCCCGTTGATCACCGTGATCACCCGCAAGGCGTACGGCGGCGCGTACGACGTCATGGGGTCCAAACACCTGGGCGCGGACATCAACCTGGCCTGGCCCACGGCGCAGATCGCCGTCATGGGCGCGCAGGGCGCGGTCAACATCCTCTACCGGCGCGAACTCGCCGCCACCGACGACCCCGACGCGCGGCGCGCGGAACTTGTCACCGAGTACGAGGACACCCTGGCCAACCCGTACATCGCGGCCGAGCGCGGCTACGTGGACGCGGTGATCCGGCCGTCCGACACCCGCCCCCAGGTGGTCAGGGCGCTGCGTGCGCTGCGGAACAAGCGCGCGACACTCCCGCCGAAGAAGCATGGGAACATCCCGCTATGACGCCAGATCTGCGCATTGTGCGCGGCGACGCCACACCGGAGGAGATCGCCGCGCTCGTCATCGTGCTCGCGACACGACACGCCCAACCGGAGCCGCGCCCCGTTCCGAGAAGTCAAACATGGCGAAACCCAGCTAGAGCGATGCGTAAGCCCGTCGCCCCAGGGAAGTCGGCATGGCGGATGAGCGCACTACCCTAGATGGATCGAGGGAATCGGGTGTCAAGTTCCTCGGGAGTTGGGACTATCTAGAGAAAGTAGGCGTATATAGTCAGCCGATCAACTAACACCGCGGCCTGGAGGACGACATGGCCATCCCAGACCTCATGCCGCATCCTGTGGCAGCAAAGTATGCCGTCCTAGTGGATGTCGGTTATCTGTACGCGGCGGCAGGTGAAGTGCTGCTCGGCGCGAAGGAACGCAAGGAATATCGGGTGGCCGCGGATGAGCTCATCCAGAGTCTGCAGAAACATGCAGAGGAACGTATTTCCGGCGAACTCTTGCGGATCTATTGGTATGACGCAGCCCGTGACCGCGTGCCGACCGTCGACCAGCGTGTCATCGCCCAGCTTCCCTGGGTGAAGGTGCGGCTTGGCAACCTGAACGCCCGTGGCCAGCAGAAAGGCGTTGACGCGCAGATCCGGAGCGACCTGGAGGCGCTGGCCCGGCATCACGCGGTGACCGACACGATCCTGCTTGCGGGCGACGAGGACATGGTCCCGGCGGTCGAGGCGGCCCAGGCGTACGGCGTGCGCATCCACCTGTGGGGCGTGGAGCCGCCGTACGGCACCAACCAGGCCGAACGCCTGGTGTGGGAGTCCGACACCGTTGAAGTGATCACTGCTGATTTCCTGAGGCCCTTTTTCAGCCGCGCTCCGCAGCCCGTGGCGGTCACGCCGCCGGCCGCGCCCTCGCCCGCGCAGGTCTTCGCCGGCCGCGCGCCCGTCAAACCGCAGGCCAAGCCCGGCCAGGTCGCCAAGCTCGGCCCGAGCCGGCCGCGTGTCGAGGACGTCGGCGAGCACGTCGCGCAGAAGTGGATACTCACCCGCGGTCGCGACAACATCCGCGACCTGCTGCCCGGCCCGATCCTGCCCACCGTGATCGACACCGAGCTGCTGATCGAGGCGGAGAAGGAGCTCGGCCACTCGTTGCGGCCCTACCCGGAGGCTCGGGTGTGGCTGCGTGACGGGTTCTGGGCACGCGTCTACCGGGAGTTCGACCTCGGCGTCGGGGTCTCGTCGAAGTAGCCGCCGCCCGACAGGAGCGCTTCGGCCGTCGCCGTACGGGCGTACAACACGTAGCGCCCCGTGCGGTGGGCCGTGCAGAGACCCGCCCGGCGCAGCGCGGTGAGGTGCTGGTTCGCGCCCGGCTCCGACAGGCCGGTGCGCTGGGCCAGGGCGCGCGTGGAGGCGGGCTGGTCGAGCTCGGCCAGCAGGCGGGCGCGGGTGCGGCCGAGCACGGCCGCGAGCGCCTGCGGGGGCTCCGTCTCGCGGCGTTCCCACAGCGTGGCGATGCCGCGCGGCGGGTAGCGCACGGTCGGCTGGTACGGCGGCGTGGTGATCGAGAACACCCGCGGCGAGGCGAACACGCACGGCACCAGCAACAGCCCCTGGCCGCGTAGCGAGCGTTCGCCCGAGGCGTACCGGTGGCGGATGCTCAGCGTGCCGTCCTCCCACGTGACGGCGTCGTCGAGGTCGGCGAGCATGCGCTGGAGACCGCTCTCGGCCAGCAGCCTCGCGCGGTGCAGGATCTCTCCCTCCAGCAGCGACCTGATCTTCGGCCAGTACGGCGCCATCGCCGCCCGCCAGTAGGCCCGCACCTCCTCGGCCAGGCGTTCCAGGCCCTCGTCCGGGTCGTCGTAGAGGGCCTGGACACGTTTCGTGCGCGGGCGCGGGATCTCGTCCAGGTCCGCGCGGACGCGGTCGGCGGCGCCGCGCATCGTCGCCAGCTCCAGCTCCAGGTCCGGCAGGGACGTGGACGGCGGCGTGCAGGTGAAGCCGGCGATCGAGATCGTGGGGACCGGCACCAGGTCGGACAGCAGCCGCCAGTCGACGTCCCGCAGGCGGCGGCGCACCTGGTCGGCCCAGGGGCGCAGCAGGGGGTGGG
>NZ_POUD01000081.1 GCF_003236395.1 Nonomuraea aridisoli
GCCCGCAACACGGCACCCCCTTCCGGCCACGCCCGCAACACCGGGGTCCCTTCCGACCACGCCCGCAGCACGGCCATGTGGACCCACCTCGGCGCCCTGCTCCTGGACGTCGGCGGCCTGCTCACCTGCGGCGTCAGCTCGCTCCTGCTCTGGATCCCGCCCCTGGTCATCCTGAACGGCCCCAGCGGCGCAGACCCCTTCGTCCGGCGTCACGCCCGCCAGTCGCTCAACCTCGCCTTCACCGAGCTCATCGCGGCCGCCGTCATCGCCATGGCCGTCTCCACCACCGGAGGAATCGGCGTCCTGCTCGCCATCCCCCTCGCCCTGGTCATCTGGATCGCGGCGACCGTCTTCCGCATCCTCGCCGCCACCACCGCCAACCGCGGACTGCCGTACCACTGCCCCGTCGCCATCCCGTTCCTGCGATGAAACCAGGGCGGCCCAGTTCCATCGATGGCGCCAAGGAGCCAAAGGGGCTCGCTGGTAGGGTTCAGCGCATGTCTGGCGCTTCCAGCTCGGCCGCTTGCGCGGCAGTGACCAGGACGTCCCGCTAGCGGCGGGACGTTCGAGTCACAGGACCATCCACCTGAGACGTCCAGCCGCTTCGTGATCAATCCGGGGCGGCACTTCAGTGCTGCTCAGAAGCCTTTCTGAGCAACGGAGCACTTTGATGCTTTCAGGCATTCATTCTTCACACGGGCAAAGCCCGTCTCCGACGCGCGCATGGCTCGTGTTGTGCGCGATGTCGATGCTGCAGTTCCTCATCGCGGTCGACGTGACCGTGGTCAACATCGCCTTGCCCTCGATCGGCGCGGACCTCGGCGTCGGTGGCCACTCTCTGACCTGGATCGTGGTCGGCTACACCATCACCGGCGGCGGGCTGCTGATGCTCGGCGGCCGCCTTGGCGATCTGCTGGGTCGCCGTCGCGTGCTACTGGCCGGAACCACTCTGTTCGGCGCAGCGTCCCTGTTGGCGGGGCTGGCCCCCTCGTTCGCGGTCCTGGTGATGGCGCGTCTCCTGCAGGGCGCCGGTGAGGCCATCGCCCTGCCGGCCGCGATGGCCACCATCGTGTTGCTGTTCCCCGAGGGACCGCGCAGGTCACGGGCCCTGAGCGTATGGGCCGCGGTAGCCAGTTGCGGGCTGGTGCTCGGTTTCGTCCTGTCGGGAATCATCACCGCCCACCTGGGCTGGCGATGGATCTTCCTGATCTCGGTGCCGTTCATCCTGGTCGTGATCACGGCCGCCCTCGTCCTCGTCGAGGCCGACCGACCCGCTCCGCGCGGATCAGTCCGGCTGGACCTCCCAGGCGCGCTTCTGCTGACCTCGTGCCCGCTGCTGTTCACCTACGGCGTGGTCGAGGCCGGCGAACCCGGCACGAGCTACTGGGTGAGTCTGGCGGCGCTGGCCGGCGCGGTACTGGCTGGTGCCGGGTTCGTACGTGTCGAAGCCCGCTCGCCGAATCCGCTGGTGCCGCTGAGCTTCTTCGCCAACCGCGCTCGCGTGACCGCGAACCTGACGACGATGCTGCTCAGCGGGGCGCTGTCGACCTCGTTCCTGCTGTTCACGTTCTACCTGCAGGACCACCTCCGGATCGGCCCGTTGGGAGCCGGATTCACGATGCTGCCACTGGCCGTCGCGCTGGTCGTAGCCTCCATGCTCGTGCCCCGGCTGCTCGGCAGGTGGGGAGCACGCGCGTGTGTCCTGGCCGGCCTCGGCTTCGCTGCGGGCGCGATGACCGCGATCGCACTCGTCGCCGCCCTCGATGCCGGAGCGCCCTGGCTGATCCCTGCGATGCTGCTGATCGCCGCCGGGATGGGCTTCGGTCTCGTAGGGCTGCAGTACATCGCGGTCAGCGGCGTGACCGACGAGGACGCCGGAATCGCCTCAGGGGTCCAGCGAGCAGCCGACCAACTCGGCGGTGCCGGCGGCGTAGCGGTCTATGTGGGGATCGGGTTCGCTCCCGCCGTGCATTCTGCAGACCCGTTCCTGATCGCCACGGTGCTCGCCGTCGCCGGACTGATCATCGGCGCCCTGGTCATTCAGCGCGCACCGGCCGCCGCGGAAGTGCACGGACAAGCCGAGTAGGGCTCGCACGCCGCCACGTACCGCCATCTTCAGCGGGCGTGGCGGCTCAGCGGCGCGTGCCGTTCCGGCGGGTGGTCGCAGGAGGAGGACCGTCTCCAACTCGCGTGCTTCAGATACTCCAGTACGTCGGCCACGCCGATGCCGGCGTCACGTCGGCAGGGCGGCCTTCAGCAGCGGGGAATTCGCCGTGGGATCGTGCCCGGCCGCGAAGAGGTCACGCGTTTCCCGGGATGAGATAACGCGTATGCGGAGTTCGCAGCCATTCGGCACTGATCTCCTCTCCCGTGACTCGCCCGATGATGACGAGGCTCGTCGTGACCATCTGCGCGATGGGGCAGCCTTGAGTCCCCGGAATCTCCCAGTCCGGCTCCGGCTCAAGCCCTTCGCCATAGGCGGCGAGGATGGCAGGAATCATCGTCATGGAGGAATTCGCCATGACCTCCCCGTCCTGCGCGTAATAAATGCGGTATCCGGTGCCGCCTCTCCAACTGACGCCTACGGCCCGGCCTCCGTCCCGCGACAGGGATTCCAAGGCCCAGGGCTCCACTACATCCGACCACTGAATCTGCAGCGTCAACGTCCACGCACCGCGCTCAGCGAACTCGCCGACGAGCAGAATGCCGTCGTAGTCGCCAGGTATGTTCTCGCCGTCGAATCCCACAGAGAGATCAGCGAGCGTCACCTCGGTCGCGCTGTCGGGATCGGCGCCGAGCCGGCGGGCGACCTCGCCTACGCCGGCTCCTTCGCTCCACACGGCCGCTAATCCGTCAGCGATCGCCGGCCAGTGTGATTCGAGCAGGTCGTACAGATGCTGCCGTGAACTCATCGGCACCGCGTCCTTTCTTACACACGAAAAAGCCACCACACCGGACCGCCCTTGATCATTTCATGAGCCTGCTGAAAGGATCAGGAGCCGGAGGACGATTATGGCTTTGACATCTTTAGGACCGGCGTACAACCGGCTGTGGTTGGCGACGGCGTTGTCCAACCTCGGCGACGGAATTCGCATGGCGGCCCTGCCGTTGTTGGCGACCGCCATGAGTTCCGATCCCGTCGTGGTGGCCGGCGTGGCCATCGCCGGGCAGAGCCCGTGGTTGATGTTCGGGTTGTTCGCCGGAGCCATCGTCGACCGTTACGATCAGCGTCGCCGCCGCCGGCCGGGCTGCGCGCCGCCCTCGCCGACCCGGCGGTACGGCGCGAGCTGGCCTGGGTGGTCGCCCACGCCTCCGCCGGGCTGTTGCTGGGCATGGTCGCCCTCAGCCTCCCGATCCACGCGGTGCAGGACGCGACCTTCGCGTTGTGGTGGTGGCTGTTGCCGCCGGAGGAGGCCGCGACTGCGGCGTACGGCATGTGGGAGGTCAGGGACACCTCCGGCGCCCTCGCCGTCGCCGCGCTGGCCCCGATCGAGATCGCCCTCACCCTGCTCCTCGCACCCAGGATGGCCAGGCTGCAGGCCTGGTCCGGCCGGCGCCTCCTGCGCCCCGGCTCCGACGCCGACCTGAGCCTGCGCGTCGCGCAGCTGACCGCGACGCGCGCCGCCGTGCTCGACGCACACGCCGCCGAACTGCGCCGCATCGAACGCTCGCTGCACGACGGCACGCAGAACCGGCTCGTCGCCGTCAACGTGCTGCTCGGGGCGGCGATACGGGCGCTGGAACGCGATCCCGGCACCGCCAAGGCGTCACTGGAACGGGCGCAGAGCGCCGCCGAGCAGGCGCTCAGTGAGCTCCGGGGCGTCGTACGCTCCATCCTGCCGCCCGTCCTGACCGACAAGAGCCTCGCCGACGCGCTCGCCGGCCTGGCCGCGACCTGCCCGGTGCCGTGCAGGATCGACGCCGACCTGCCGATCAGGGCCGCCGCCTCCGTCGAGGCCACCGCCTACTTCGTGGTGGCCGAGGCGCTCACCAACATCGCCAAGCACAGTGGCGCCCGGCACGCCGTCGTCAGCGTACGCCGCCTCGATGACCGGCTGCTCCTGGAGGTCATGGACGACGGACAGGGCGGGGCGGACGAGAGCGGATCCGGGATCGTCGGCATCCGCCGGCGGGTCGAGGCGCACGACGGGTCGTTCACGATGACCAGTCCCGCCGGCGGGCCGACCACCCTCAACGTGACTTTGCCCTTTGAAATGTAGGGATCAGGCGCTCTCGAGGTACTGCAGCACGGCGGCCACCCGCCGATGGGTGCCGTCGGCGGGCGCCAGGTCGAGCTTGGCGAAGATGTTGCGGATGTGCTTGTGGACCGCGCCGTCGCTGACGACGAGCCGCTCGGCGATGGCGGAGTTGTCCAGCCCCTCCGCCATCAGGGCCAGCACGTCGCGCTCGCGCGGGCTGAGCCGTTCCAGCCGGTCGTCGGGCCGGCTGCGGGTCAGGAGCTGCGCGACCACCTCGGGGTCGATGGCGGTGCCGCCCGCCGCCAACCGGTGCAGCGCGGTCAGGAACTCCTGCACCCGGCCGACCCGCTCCTTGAGCAGGTAACCGAGGCGGGAGCTGCCGTAGGCGAGCAGGTCGGTGGCGAACGCCTGCTCGACGTAGGCCGACAACACGAGCACGGCCAGCCCGGGCAGCCGCCGCCGCGCCTCGACGGCCGCCACGATCCCCTCGTTGGTGTGGGTCGGCGGCATGCGTACGTCCACGATGGCGACATCCGGCCGGTGCGCGTCCACGGCCTCGAGAAAGGCGTCGGCATCAGGCGCGGTGGCCACCACGTCGAGCCCCTCAGCCCGCAGCAACAGCGCCAGCCCCTCGCGCAGCAGAGGATCGTCCTCAGCGATCACAATCCGCACGAAAGCCTCACCTCCACGATCGCCGCCCCACCGTCCGGGCCCGACACCACGAACACACCGTCAAGCGCTTCGGTACGCCGACACCCGGGGCATCACGCAGGAATCGATGATCCACGGGCCCCAGCAGAACAACCCCCGCCCACTCGGCCACCTCCACGCCCCCAGACCCTAGGGCCAACAGCGGGGAAATGTCGTGAGATCGACGACCGAAAAGGCACAGCAAGCTGCTACCTATAGGTGAGCGGCTCACCTCCGCCCTGTGGGACGCGCTTGAAGATCAAGAGGCCCTCCCTCAGACTCCGAGAGAGGGCCTCCTCGCTACACGCTCGATTCCTTGAGGATCTGGGAGATGCGCTGGTGGGACAGGCGCATTGCGCTACCCACGTCGCGGGTGGTCCACCCTTGGGCGGTGAGCAGACGAGCGGCATGGCGGACGGCATCGCGCTCGGCCTGCTCGGCGAGGACACGCGCCTGGCGTGCCTCGACGACAGCCGCGAGCGCGGCTTTGGCCTCAGAGTCGGCGGGAGCAACGTGAACGCCGATCACTTCGGGCTCGTCCCGGAGAGCGTCGAAGATCAGCTGGCAGACATTGCGCTTGACATCTGCCCAGCTCGTGCCCTGGGACTGGACGATGCGCCCGCCAGGTAGTTCGGCGGTGGCGGCCCACTGCTTTCCGGTACGTGTGGCGGTGGCGAAGTATGTGACGGCTTCGGCGACGTCGTCGTCGCTTGGGGGGACGAGGTCGGGCTGGTGGAAGATCAAGTCGTGGTTCATCAGCTCCATGATCTTCAACCTAGACACCACAGCACCTACCGTCTAGAACGGTAGCCAAAATTCGTCTAGCCGACTTGCCGGAGCTGAACAGCGGCGCCCTGAGTGACGACGACGGCATGGAGATAATGGCTAGCGACTCGGGCAAGAGGAACGGCAACATTCATAGATGCGAGTCACCATCGTGATGTCACGGTATGGCGGTATCTATGAGCCGGGCGTTTGGGTCGCCTTCCCGATGAACCCGGATGAGCTACCACCCGACTGGTACGGCGGGGATGTCGAGTGCGCCCACTTCTTCGCGGAGCGCAAGGGAGAGATCGGAGGCGGCGACACTCCTCAGGACGCGTACTAGGACCTCCTGAACAATATGCAGCACAGGCAACGTGCTCGGATGGCAAAGAACAACAATATGGCCTGCAGTAGACGGGTGTGAACATCCGCGTCGTACAGCAGGTTCTCGGCCACACCCGTGTGACGACCACCCGAGCGCTACGCTCACGCATCCACACCGCCGATGCGCGATGCGGGGGAACGGCTGGCCTTCGCTCTCTGAGGAAGTCCTCAGCCGTTGTACTCCGCCCGTCGGAAGATCAGAAAGTCGGCCCGATGCGGGCGAACGGCTCCTCTCCGCCCTCTGGAATCCGTAGCGGTTGCGACCATGACACCTCGGCGGTCGTCGTTCGCCGTGCTGCTCTTCTCTGCGAGAACAGGGTGGGTCGGGATCAAGCCTGATCTACAGGGACCGGTCCCAGGGGGTCGGGAGTGATGCCGGGCCGGAAGGTGTGCTTGAAGTCGGGGCACTCCACGAGCGGCTCGTACGTGCAGGTCGAGGCGTGGCGGAGGCCGTCGCGCATGCGGATCAGGCGGGCGATGTCCTCCTCCAGCGCCTCGGCCTTGCGCATCATGCGGGTGCGTAGCTCCAGGTCGCCGGGGGTTGCTCGCAGGAATCCGGCGATCTCGGCGATGGTGAACCCGGCGCCGCGTGCGCAGGTGATGAAAGCAAGGTGATCGAGGACCTCTGGGTGGTAGGTCCGGCGCAACCCGTTGCGGCCCGCCGAGGCGACGAGGCCCCGCTTCTCATAGAACCGCAGCGCCGACGCCGCCAATCCGGAGCGCTCGGCCACCTCTGCGATGTCCAGCAGCTGCTCGCCCACAATGCCTCCTTGACTTGAACCATGCTTCAACTAGCAGGCTAGCCGCCATGCAGATCCATCACCTCAACTGCGGGTCCATACGGCAGCTCGAAGCCACCTACCCGGGCCCGCCCTCCGCGCGCGCCGTCAACCACTGCCTGCTGGTCGAGACCGGCTCCGAAGGACTGGTCCTCATCGAAACCGGTCTCGGCCTGGACGATGTACGCAACCCCGGCCACACCCTCGGCGCCGACTGGGTCGAGATGGCCCAGCCCGTGCTGGACGAGCAGGAAACCGCCATTCGCCAGATCGCCCGGCTCGGGTACAACCCCGGCGATGTACGCCACATCATCGTGACGCACCTCGATGTGGACCACTGCGGTGGCCTGCCGGACTTCCCCGCCGCCCAGGTCCACGTCATGGCGGCCGAACTCGATGCCGCGACCGGTCAGGCGCCCAGCTTCCGCTACCGCCCGGCCCATTGGGCGCACCACCCGAACTGGGTGACCTATTCCACCGGCTCCGGCGAGGACTGGTTCGGCTTCGCCTCCCTGCAGCCCCAGGGCCTTCCGCCGCAGATCCGCCTGGTCCCGCTCGGCGGCCACACCGCCGGCCACACCGGCGTGGCGGTCCACGACGGCGACCGCTGGCTCCTGCACTGCGGTGACGCCTACTACTACCATCGGGAACTCGATGACGACCCCCACCCACACCCGCTCCTGGACCTAGTGCAAACCAGCTCAGAAGTTCACCACGATCTCAGACTCGGCACTCAGGCTCGGCTACGCGAACTCCTCCGCCGCCACGGCGACCAGGTGTCGATCTTCAGCGCCCACGACCCCTGGGAACTCCATCACTACCTTCATCCCGGGCAACCCATGGTGCTGCAGTAGATTCACAGGACCACCGCCAACCGGATCTGTTGCCTGAGACGAAGCGTCACCACCAGAGCAACGCTTGATCACGTGGCCTGATCCCTGCCACTGGGCCTACGGACTAGGCGAATCGACGCATGCGGCGCAGCGGTCAGCCCCGTTTCCGGGTGAGCCAGGATTCGTTCCTCACCCTGGCTCTTCGATCACCCCCGACCACGACTGACATCTGCCACCCTGTGGCGATCACCATGTTGCATTGCGGAGGCGGCGCGACCAGAGGCCGGCGGGTGGCGCAGGTGCGGCGCGGCGGGCGTGCGATAACGGCACAGAGTCCTGCGCGCCCCGGGACCGGCCCCAGGCCGCAGCCCGGCGCGCGCCGGCAGGCGCAGGGCCGACACCTCTTACATGACGATGCTGGACAAGGGCCTATGCGGGGAAACCACCGGCCTCCGCCCCTGGGAAATCCGCAGCCGTGGCAGCTATGACGCCTCGGAAGATCAGAAAGGCCCTCTCCCCGTACTCGGGAAGAGGGCCTTTCGCCTGCGGAGGATCGGGGATTTGAACCCCGGATGGCCGGTAAGACCAAACCGCATTAGCAGCTCGGAGCTCGACCGTTCCGATCGGCTCCACCTGGACCAACGCGCTTGACTGGTCCATCTGGAACGGCATGGGATAGCAGTGAACCGCAACCCGAACTGCAACCCGGCCCAAGGGCGTCAACCGTCGTAGTCTTCGAACTCCCACTCTCCGACCCGGCCAATCTTCTCGGCGAGTTCAGTCCACGTCGGAGCCTCCAGCACTGCTATCTGGTCGCTCAGCCACTTGGCCACCTCGGCGGGACGCAGCTCGGGTACAAAGAGCCAATGGCGGCCGATGGAAAAGGGATGCCGTCGCAGTTGATCGGCGAGGGCCGATGGGTTGAGACGGTGAGCTGGAACCGTTCCTCGCCCGGCTCTCCCTGGGGCCGACGTACATCTCCAGCAGCTCACAGGCATAGGCAGAGTAGTCGATGCTTCGTTCGAGTTCGAGTTCGAGGTCTGGCCGTCGGAAGGCCGGCACTTGCGCTCTCATCGCCCAATGATCGCGCGCAACAGGGTGAAGCTATGAGCGGGGCTGCCAGCTTGGGAAACCTCCCGAGAACACAAACTTTGAACTTGGAGAACGTTGAACTGAGCCTACGGCGGTTGAGCCACCACGGATCCCCGCTTGCACCCGCTGATCGCCGATCTAACGGGCACGGCTCCCTACGTAGCAGCGCGGCAGCGTTCTCTGGCCACACCGATAGCAATGCCACACAGCAGGAGTATTACGTGGAGCCTCCTGGTCTGGCCCACTCGTCCATGGCCTCCGTGGTGCTTGCCAGCACCTGTTCGACGAGCTCGTTCAAATTGGCGAGGTCTTTGCAGGAGGGAAAGTAGACCGGCGCAAGGCCAAACACCGGGTCATTGAGGTCGACCTTCGATAGGTCGATGCGTGAGTCAAGGTTGTAATGCATCAGGGTGTTACGGAAAGGCTTGGCACTTCGATCCATTATCGTCTGCGCGGCAGATGTGTCGAGAATTTCCTGCAGGACCCGGGTCGACCGAGGCGTAAGCGAGTACCTCTCGTCGAGGCGCAGGATTTGCAGACTCCCAAGAACCTGATAAAGGGTCAGGAACCTGATTTTAAACTCCGTATAATCATATTTTCCATTAGCGTCAGGCGATGGGATGACTGCGTTTACGAAGTTAGCCATGCAACGAAACACCGTTAGAAGAGCGTTGAGATCCTGACTACCAGGGCCATCGAAACCTCGGCTGTAATATTCGGCGGAACGAACGTCGTCGCCAATCCTACCCATTTGCCGTGGGTCGATCTGACTAAAGAATGTACCCCCGCCCTCGGCAGGAATCTGAGCGCCCAGCCATCCAAAGTAACGGCCGTACTGCTGGGAAAATGCCCTCATCTCTTGACCCGTCATTGCCAGCGTGTCACGTGGCGACAGGCCGAGATGGAAGTTTGCGGCGTGAGTCGTCGAAATAAGTCGCGTAGCGTAAGAAAACAGGCCGAGGTCGGTCTCGAGGAATCGGAACAGCCGTGGCGTATTACCAGTGAAATGCTCAGTGTGCGTCGCAAGGATCTCGTCGCGGAAGTAGTCGAGCTGCCCGTCAATGCCACGTTTGGTGTCCTCGAAAAGCTTCAGACTGTGGCGGGAACGCGCCACGATCTCCTTGAAGTCAGCTGACACATGCGCCGCAATCATCGGGTCAGTCTTGGCTAGCTTCGCATACGACTCGTGAACAAAAAGTGCGATGTACGGCATCACGCAGAGGGAGAATAGTCCGACGCATTCAGCGCGACTAGGGTGACGGAAGTCAGCAGCTAGTCGACCAACCCAGGCCGTGTCGTTCGCTATGCCCTGCTGGATGACCCTCTGCCGAATATCCACGGACTCCAGTGTAGGCCTTTGGGTTGTCCCGCTATGCCAACTTCAAATCGCTCGCGATAGCAACTAGTACCAATGCCCTTGCCAGCCCAGCTACCGGCGGCCGGGGCCGGCCCCATGTGCCCGGCCGCCAGCGGGCGACGGACCGCGAGGGGGCGCGGAGCACCACGCCGATGCACCCGCAACTCAGAGGCCATCAGTCACGGTGCCCGGTGGGGCAGGGCTGAGGAACGAAGCCCTGGACCTCCGATCGTCCCCGGCCACGTACGACGTCCAGCCATGCAGTGGCGATCGTAAGGGCTGCATCTGTGCGGCGGCGTGGCAACCCCGGCCGGTGGGTTCGGTTCGTACGGCGGGGTCGGCGTGCGGTGGCCGGCCCGGTGTCCCGCCGCCGTTCGGGACCGGCCCCCAGGCCGCACGCCCGGACGGCGGGCGGGCGGAGGGCCGGGGGGGTACGGCGGTGCGGCGCGCCGCCGCTTGATCCTTACTAGGGCTATTCGGCAGTGATCTGGATACGCCTTTTCGAGCCGCATTCAACTCACGTGCCCTTCCGACGACGAACCTTCGCGAAAAAGGACGCATCTAAGGCACCGCCTCAACAATTCCAGATTTCAAATAATAAGCAATGCAGTGACAGCCCACACCACTCGCCCATACCTGCGCTTCTCTATCACTGATTCCATGGCGCCGGTGTTCTTCCAAGGCTGATGGCATAGGCGGTCACCTCGCTACGAAGCTGGTCATATATAATCCCGGACAAATGCATCAGAAAATGCATGTCCAGCCTTACTTCCGCTGAAGACAGGGAAACCCCTGCTCCACTATGAGCAATCGAATTCCGGGCTCTCACGATTCGGGCTAGTTCTTCACGAGGACTACGAATCACTCGCCCAGGCAGTCCGGGAATTTCTGGAGCGGCAAAGGTAGACGAAAATTCCTGATTAATCCTTTTCCATGGATCCTTGATACCGACAAGCCTCAAAAGATCTTTGACTGTATCAGGCCCCGGATTTCCTCCTGTATCAATTGCGTGGTCACTCCAAATGCGATCCGCAACATAGTGCCGTGCGATCATCAATGTCTCGGCCAGTCGAACAGAATTATCTCTGCTGACTCCATGTCTCTTATTCTGCAGGGCGACATTTATGTTCTGCTGAACGATATGCAATTGGAGTTCTTCAGGCAATTCGCTAAGGAGAATCTGCGGACTTGAGCTAGCATATTGATCTAGAGCATATGTCACGACATCCCGCAAAAATTCCTCGAATCGTGCACACAGTAAGACAACAGCCCCGGAGACGAACGGTTGGTAGGTTATTGACTGTCTGAAGTAAGTGAGTGACGGATCTCTGTCGACAACTGCGTCGGCTACGCTTAGTAATTCAGCAACGTCCTTAAGCTGATGTGTGAACTTCTTCCGAGGCATGCCTCACTGCCCCAGCGCTCTGCGAATCACGTCTCGAATTCTAGCTACCCTATGTTTGAGCGCGGCAGGAGAGTTCATCGTTGCAGGGGACATCGAACTAGCGAAATCGAAATTCCTGAACATGTCTCGCAGCCCTTCTTGTATTGCTTGTGCATGCCCAGCTATATCTTCATAATCAAAGTCTTTTACTGCTAGCATCTGCGCTTCATACACAGCGAGCGAGATTTGCGTCGACTCCCTTTCCGCAACTGTATTCCATCGACGAAAAAGCAAGGGGCCGAAGGCAAGGATAGCTTTATCTAGAGCATCGAGGAACTCTTGCCTCATATTGGTCAGTTCCACCGCGCTGAGATAACTATTGTCGCGCATGTATTCAGTGAGTGAATTGGAGGCCGAGGCCAGCGGGTACATCCCGTGTTCTCGCAAAACAAAGAATCTTAGGACCAACTCGGCATCTCTCATTTCCCGCCACATAGCGGAGCTATGACTCTTTGCACCTATCCCGAGCGCTTCACGGAACTTTGGATGTTCGGATAGTTCCATGATGAGATCATCCAGCGGTCCACGGTAGATACCGTGCCGCAGTTCCTGAGCGTTCAGCGCCACGCCTCCCGCGTTCAACCGATGAAACAGCTCGTATTGAATTGTCGGGTCCGAGGCGTTCAAAATTATCACCGCCCGAACGCCGGCCCTGCTTATGAGTGATCGCTGTAGAATAGGATCCAACTGCCCAAATGTTAGCCCTTCGGCTTCATAGAAAACACTCAAGTTACGCAGCGCATATTCGCCTTTCGCGAACTCATATATCGCTGCTAGCCTCTGTTTTCCATCGATAATTTGAAACGTATAATCCCCTTCTTCATTGAGATAGACTGGAGGTATAGGAATAGACAGCAGAAGAGACTCTACGAGCCGAGATTTGCGGCCTATGTCCCAGCGGTCACGCCTCTGATAAGGCGTATTCAAGTCGAGATTCCTCTCGTCCACGAGCCGCACGATTGAGTCAACCGTGTAATCGATTACGTTCGTGAAGATCTCTCTACGCGCTTGCTCCCATCTCCTTCTCACTACCTGCTTTTCCTCCGCCGACCGGGAGTCCGAATCCAACTCCTCGGCGGTCTCCTCAATATCTCGCTCATTCTCGCGACTCATGTTGTACCTCCGTCGTATCTTCCGATTTGATCCAGAAGTGGGTATTCAGCGTTCACTATTCGGAAATAGCTGTACGGGCGAGCAGAGCTCAAGCTACTCTGAAAACCGCTTCAAGGCATCATACCGAGGTACATGTATTGGGAGAAGGTGTAGTATCGAATAAGTGGCCCGGTGTTTGTTCTAACGAGCCTCATCCTGAGGGCCAGATACCGGCTACCTTCAGGGGCTACGCCGCGTGCTCTCAGGGAAACCATGTACGCCGCATGGTCAAGGCGGTAACTTCACCGTGTGGGTAGTGACGCTGAGCTGACGCGCTGGGTTGTGCATGGGGAGCGGCTGGTCTATGACAACCGCTGGATCCGACTGGGGCTCGCCGATGTCGAAATTCCGGGTGGGGAGCGGTTCGAGCATCACGTGGTGCATCTGGATCGGGCGGCGATCACGGTTGTGCTGGACGAGCAAGACCGCGTGTTGCTGATGTGGCGGCATCGGTTCGTGTTCGATCGGTGGGGGTGGGAGCTTCCTGGTGGGTTGGTTGAGAATGGTGAGGATCCGATCGTGACCGCCGCCCGGGAGGTCGAGGAGGAGACTGGGTATCGGCCGAAAAATGTTCGGCATCTGGTGAGCTATCAGCCGATGGCTGGCATGGTGGATGCGGAGCACCTGCTGTTCGTGGCGCGTGGGGCCGAGCTGGTGGGCAAGCCTGAGGGTGAGGTGGAGGCCGACCGGATCGAGTGGGTTCCCATGGCGGAGATTCCCGGGATGATTGCTCGCGGGGACATCTGGACGTCTGGGACGTTGATTGGGTTGCTTCAGGCTCAGGTGTGGCTCAGCGGCCGAGGGCGTGGTTGACGGCTTTCGAGAGGTCGTCGATGCGGCGGCGTTGTCTGCGGCTTCCAGTCATGATGGCGAGCTGCTGGGCACGCTGGATGTGGGGCTGGGCGGCTTCGGGGTCGCCGGCGGCCAGCAGAGCGTGGGCGAGGTCGCAGCGGACGCCGGATTCGGCTCTGTTGTAGGTGCCGTCCATGCCAGCCAGGGCTGAGCGGAGGTCTTCGGCGGTGTCGGGGTCTCCGAAGCGTACGAGGCAGTTGCCGCGCCAGCGGGCCATGTGGTGGGCGTTGATGGATAGGTACGGCATGTCCGGGTCTGCATCGCCCTCGGGGAGTAGGGCGGTGGCCTGGTCGAGAGCGGCGCGGCAGGTGATCTGGTCGCCGAGGACGGCCGCGGCCTCTGCCTCAGCTGCCGACAGCCAGGTACGGAGGCGGGCCGGCGCTTTGGCGCGGTGCTGGTTGTGGATGTGTTGGAGGAGTTCGGTGGCTTCGGCGGGGCGGCCGACTTCCATGAGGACGTATGCCTGTTCGCCGGAGACGTAGGCCAGCAGGGCCGGGTCGTCGGCTTCGAGTGCGGCGGCCTTGGCGCGTTCGTAGTGGGTCCAGGCGTCGTTCAGCGCCAGGGTGTTGATGGCCTGCCATCCTGCGAGTGACGCGGTCTCGGCCAGCAGGTGTGCCAGTTGGGCGCGGAGGCCGGGGCGTATGGCGTGGCGGTGGGCGCGTTCGATCTGGGCCATCTGGGCGTGCATCTTGTCGGCGATGGCCGGGCCTCCGAGGCGGCGGTCCAGCAGGCGCAGGTTGTTGGTGTCGGTACGCAGGATCATGACCGTCGTGGCGTCGACCACTGCGGCGGCGTCCAGGCGGTTGATGAGTTCGGTGGTCTGCTCCTCATGCTCGTCGTCGTGGTCACCGGTGGGTGAGGCGATGTCGAGCGGGGCCAGGCCGAGGATCATGCGGGCGTGGTCGGGCAGGCGGAGGCCGGCGGCGATGCGTTCGATGACGGCGAGTTCTTTGATCGTGCCGTTGCCGCGCAGGATGGCGTTGACGCGAGGCTGGCCGAGGCCGGTGGCGGTGCCGATACGGACCTGGCTGGCGCCGTATTTCACCGCAAGACCGAAAAGTCCGGCAATGTCGCGTTCTCTGAGAATGCGCCGTGTCTGTTCCTGTTCCCAGACGACGGCGGGTAGCTCAATGGGGTCGAACGCGCCATTTTGCATTGCTGACCTCCGGATTCTTCCTGCCCGGATAGTGCATTGCCGTGTGGCGGAGCCTATATCCCATCGTCGTATATCAGCGTGGGATAGGTAAGAAAAACATCGGCAATCATGCTGTCCGGCATGACAACGCCAGTCAGATGCACAGAGTGCGAGGGACGGGGCTGGAAGATCGTCACCCGGCGCGGCCACGTGACGGCTTCGGGGCTGGGCCTGGCGGCATCCGCCCAAGAGGACTGCCTGCATTGTGCGGGGCCGACCGAGACGCCGCAGGAGCGCTTCGAGTGGGAGGTGCGGATCCCCTCCGAGCAGGGCGACGCCCTGGGACCGTGCGGGTCCTCCCTGTTCCAGGCCACCGCCATGGATGAGCTGCGCAAGGCGATGCGGAACATGCCGGTCGGCACCCCTGTCCGAGGCAGCATCGTGCACAAGGTCTTTGACTTCGGCGCAAGTTCGGACGGTTGGTCAAGTCGCCAAATCTTCCGGGCGTATCTGGACCCGGCGGGTTCCGTGCTATTCGAGCGGACCGCGCCATGAACGCGCCCACGCTGATCCATACCGATTCCTGCCGGTCGGCCACGCTGCTTCAGCAAGCTTTGCGGCACGACGGAATCGACGCCGATGTTCACGACGGTTACGGCCTGGCATTGGTGTCGGTCTGGGTCAGCCTAGTGGTGTGGTGCGATGGCGAGCGCTTTTGGTGGCGCACCGGGTGGAATGCCGAGCGCCGACGGAACATCTACGCCTGGCACCCGACGACTGATCCGTACCGGGCGGCTCGACGCATCGTCATGCGGTACGAGGAGTTGCGCGCCCAGCAGGACGCCGAGAGGCGCCCACCTCAGCCGCATACGGCGGAGCCTCAATGAGCAAGGCATGGAGCCGCGTCGGGTGCCAGGCGACGATCGTGAGGATGGACCATAGCCCCGCTTCCACGTGCGCCCATCGATCCAAGCTGATCGGCTGCGAAGGGCTGGTGGTGGCGGTGCTGCGCAACGGTGGCGCCGCTCTCCTGAGGCTTGACAACAACGAGTACGACCTCCCCCACGGTGTACGGCGTTGGGTCGTGGCCTGGGATGACCTTGAGCTGCACAAGCCGGTAGGTGCGTCCAAGCCCCCGGCGTACGTAGTCGGCTTTTCGAAGAAGCGCCGCGTCCTGAAGTATCACGCGGTCGCGCCGGGAACGAAGGTCGCCATTTGTTCTGCGCCGGTCAAGCCGCTGCCCTTCTGCGGCTGGTCGCTGGCTTTCTCCCCTACGACTCCCCGTGCGTGCTCGGAATGCCTCGCGCTCCTCACGGAGGGGACAGTGCCCGCACCCTGAAGGGGCCTGACAAGCACATCCTCAGCCGGTACTGTGCTTGTGCGGACGAGCGGAAGAGTGGTTGAGATGAGCATGGACTTCGCGCCACCGAAATACGCCCAGGTGATGCGGGCCATTCAGGACCGTATCGAGTCGGGCGAGTACGGCCCCGGCGACATGCTGCCGTCTGAGACCCAGCTCGTCCGAGAGTTGGGCGTCGGTCGGACCACGGTCGTGCGCGCCCTTCAGACGCTGGCCATGCAGGGCTGGATCGAGCGCGAGCACGGACGCGGCTCGTTCGTGAAGGGCCGTCCGGAGAGCGCGGCCGAGCGGGTACGCCCCAGCCAGGCGACCACCGAGCAGGGCGAGAGCGCTGATGCGGTGGTGGAGGCCGGCCGTGTTCCAGCTCCACGCCATGTGGCGCGGCTGCTGGGCGTCGCCGAGGAAACGCCGGTAATCATGCGTCGACGCCTGGCCCGGCAGGCGGACGTGATCTCGGCGGTAGAGACATTCTGGGTGCCGCTAGAACACGCCATCGGCACCGACCTGGACAAGCCCCAGCCGCTACGGCGCGGCATCCGCCAGCACCTCCAGGCCGTCAAGCACCTGCGCTTCGACCACATCACCGAACGAGTCAGCGCACGCACGCCCACCCCGGACGAAGCCGACCTACTCGGGTCGTCCAACCCCGTCCTCGGCGTGCTGGCCACCGTGCACGACCCGGCCGGCAACGTGCTGATGGTGGTCAGCCTGGCCCTGCCGGGGAGCCTGCACGTCCTCGAAGATGTCTTCAAGGTGAGCTAACTCTTACCCGCCACTTACTACTCATCCACTTGTGCGGATGAGTTTCGCTCACTTACTCTCAACTCATGCGGACAAGTGGATGAGCGAACGAAGGGCTCTCCACCGCTATCGAGAGGAACCACATGGCCATTCAAGGACCCATCCCCGTCACCTACGCCATGGTCTTCCCGCACGGCTGCTACATCGTCGGCGAGGTCGAGCCCGTCAAGGACTTCGACGCCTCCGCCGGCGGCCGGTTCGTGCAGGCCCGCGACAAGCAGACCGCCGAACTGGTCTGGCAGGTCGCGGTCATGGACGGTGACCCGACCCTCAAGCCCGCCCAGAAGACCCTGGCAGTCAAGATCCTCGCTCCGGTCCAGCCGACTCCGCCGCAGTCCATGCCGGGGCTGCCGTTCACGCCGGTCGAGTTCGACGGCATCACCGTCACCCCGTACGTCAACGCGGCCGGACGTCTCGCGTACTCGATCAAGGCCCGCGAGATGCGCCCGCCCCGCCACACCCAGGTCAAGGCTCCGGCCGGAAAGGACGCCGCCTGATGACCCGACGCCGTACCCCACGCACGAGCGTGATCCGGCTGACCACCGGGCACGCCGCCCGCACCCTCAACCATCCGTACGCCCAGTGTGAGCCCGTTCTGGCGCTCGACTTCGGCGCCACCTCGGTGCTGGTCACCACGAGCGGACCCGTTACAGACGAGGACCTGGAGTTCGCGCGCCAGCTCGCCCGCGAGGCTTACCGCTTCGCCCGCTCCCTAGAGCGCACCTACTCCGGAACCCCGGGGGCGGTGGCATGAGCGAGCACCGGCCCTACACCTACGTCACCTTGTCCATGCGACCCGACACTGAGCCACACGTCAGCGTCTCCTTCCACACCGCGCGCCTCAAGGTGCGTTCTGGACTCCTGCTCAGCAACCCGCGCCCCTACCTGGACTTCACCTCGCACGAGGCGAACGTGCACATCTCCACCACCGGAGCCGGGCCGGTCACCGACGACGACCTGACCATCGCCCGCGAGATCTTCAACGCCGCCGCTCGCTACCTGGCCGACTGCGAGCAGCTCCACGCCGAACAGGCCAACAAGGACGCCAGCGACACGGCGGCCTGACCTCATGAGGCGGGGCCGCTGGAAGCGGCAACTTCCGGCGGCCCCTCGGTTCTCCCCTGACTCCACATCACGAGAGGTTCCCAGCTTATGTTCAAGCGGCTGCCTGGCGACGAGGCGCGCAACCTCGTCTCCACCACGCCTGACACGGCCGTTGTCTTCCGACCGGCCGTCGTCACCACACCCGCCATCCTCACCATCGTCATCCTCATCTGGCGCATGCTCGCCGGACTCGTTCGTACGGCCTGGCGTCACCCCATCGCGGCCACCGTCCCGGTGATTCCCGGCGCTGTCTGGTACGTCTACGGCTGGCCGGCGTCGGCCTCCCTGTCCGGGACGGTCGTCCTTGCCCTGATCTCATGGGCGTTCATCGACCGCCCATCGTTCGTCCGCCTCGTCGGCTACCGGCTGCTGGCCTGGTGGCGGTTCGTCTGGATCTACCGCCGCCACTGGCAACCCGTCATGATCGTCTCCGGCCTCGGCCGCCACCTCAAGGGCCGCGACTACCTGCCCATCCTCGGCAAGGTCACCTGCACCTCCTGGGCCGACCTGGTCACCGTACGCATGCTCAAGGGCCAGGCGGTCAAGGACTGGTCCGACCGCCTCGACCACCTGGCCCAGGGCTTCGGCGCGCGGTCCTGCCGGGTGGCGCTCGCCAGCTCCGGGCGGCTCATCCTGACCTTCCCGCGCAGCGATCCACTCGCCTCACCCATGCCCGCCCTCCCCATACCTCAAGAGGCGACCGTGGGACCGGTCGAGATCGGCCGGAGCGAGGACGGGCAACCATGGCGGCTCAAGGTCCACGGCACTCACGTCCTGGTCGCGGGCGCCACCGGGGCCGGCAAGGGGTCGATCATCTGGTCCGTCATTCGTGCTCTCCTGCCCGCCGTCCGGGCCGGTCTGGTCGAGCTGTGGGCCCTGGACCCGAAATTGATGGAGCTGTCCTACGGGCGTGACCTGTTCGGCGAACGGTACGCGGCCACGCCGGAGGAGTGCGCCGAGGCGCTGGAAGAGGCCGTGTCCGTCATGCAGAAGCGGGCGGCCCGGTTCGCCGGTCTCCAGCGCTCCCACGTCCCCACCGTCAAGGACCCGTTCGTCCTGGTCGTGGTGGACGAGGTGGCGTTCCTGACCGCGTACCAGTCCGATCGTGGGCTCAGGCAGCGGATCTCCGCCGCGCTGGCCACGCTCACCACGCAAGGCCGCGCGGTCGGCGTCGGCGTTCTGGCAGCGTTGCAGGACCCGCGCAAAGAGGTCATGAACATCCGCAACCTGTTCCCCGACAAGATCGCTTTGCGGCTGGACGAGTCGGAACAGGTGGACATGGTCCTCGGCGACGGCGCCCGCGACCGTGGCGCGCTGGCCGACCACATCTCGCCGGTTCCGGAGCTGGGCGCGGGCGTCGGCTACGTCCGGCTGGAAACCAGCCCCGACCCCATCCGGGTCCGCGCCGCCTACGTCTCCGACGCCGATATCCGCGCCATGGCCGCGCCGTACGGGGAGGCCGCATGAAGATCTGCTTCCACGGCACCGCCGACGAGATCAGCCTCGTCGCCGGCCGTCCCCTGCTGGTCCTGCTGACCGCCCGCGACCTCCCCCGGATGCGGGTCTTCGAGCTCTACCACTCCCGAATCCACGTACACCCACGCCTGGAGCACTACCGGCTCTGCGCCCTCATCACCGAGACCACCGACGAAGGGAGGACCGCATGACCCACCCGCACGACCGCGCCCTGCCCCGCGCCGTCCGCCAGGCCATGCCGATGGCCCGCGACGTGCTCATAGAGGTCGCCAAGCAGCACGGCGTCTGCATCCGGCCCATCGCGCTACGGCGGTTCGACATCGTCACCGGCAAGGCCGAGGTCATCGACGTGCCGTGCGGCTCCACCCTGGCCAGCAAGTGCCCGCCCTGCGCCAAGCGCAACCGCCAGCTCCGCATGGCTCAGTGCCGCGAGGGCTGGCACCTGGACGAGGAACCCACCATCACGCCGGACGAGCCGGACGAGGAACAGCGCTGGCTCATCGCGTTCCGCGCCGACATGCAGGCCAAGCGCGACGCCGCCGCACAGGCCGGCGAGGACACCACCGACCTGGACGCGCTCCTGGCCGGCCTCGATGACGAGATCAACGCCGCAGGCATGAGAGGACGAGTCACCGGATCCGCGGCTCCCAAGCGCACCCGCTCGACCCGGCGACGCCAGGACGCACCGGACCTGCCCAAGCGCAAGATGGTCCACACCACCCTGGGCCGCACCTTCCAAGCCTCGGACGGCAGGGTCTATCGGCCGTCCCTGTTCGTCACGCTAACCCTGCCTTCGTACGGGAAGGTCCGCGACGGCGTCCCCATCAACCCGGACACCTACGACTACCGGC
The DNA here is from genome assembly GCF_003236395.1 of Nonomuraea aridisoli. Taxonomy (GTDB): domain Bacteria; phylum Actinomycetota; class Actinomycetes; order Streptosporangiales; family Streptosporangiaceae; genus Nonomuraea; species Nonomuraea aridisoli. Next base: position 20,275 of record NZ_POUD01000081.1, read on the forward strand.
GCGCCGCCCGAGATGCGCTGCACTTCTCCAAGCTCGTCGATCGCTTCGTGCAGAACCTGCGCCGGGTCGCGGGCTATGACGTGCAGTACTTCGCCTCGGTAGAGCCTCAGAAGCGGCTGGCTCCGCATCTGCACATGGCCATCCGGGGCACCCTGCCGCGCGCCGAGATCAAGCAGATAGCCGCCGCCACCTACCACCAGGCCTGGTGGCCGCAGGCTGACGAAGTCGTCTTCGAGGGTGATCACATCCCGGTCTGGCAGGACGGCACCGGCTACCTCGACCCGACTACCGGCGAAGTCCTGCCCACCTGGGACGAGGCCCTCGACGCGATAGGCGAGGACGCCGAACCCCTCCACGTGATCCGCTTCGGCGAACAGATCGATGTCCAAGGTGTCCTGGCCGGCACCCCGGACGCCGACCAGTGCATCCGCTACCTGTCCAAGTACCTGACCAAGTCCATCGGCGACGCCCTCGACGGCGGCCAGGCCCAACGCGACCACGCCGCCCGCCTGCTCGACGCCCTCCGCTACGAACCCTGCTCACCGACCTGCCCGAACTGGCTCCGCTACGGCGTCCAGCCCAAGGGAGCCAAGCCCGGCATGCAACCAGGCCACTGCCGTGGCAAGGCCCACAAGCCCGACCACCTCGGCTACGCCGGGCGGCGCGTCCTGGTCTCGCGCAAGTGGTCCAACAAGACCCTCGCCGAACACAAGCAAGACCGCCGCACCTGGGCCCTGGAAGCCCTCGGCCAAGCCAACGAACCCACCGACCCACACCGCTACGTTTGGAAGCCGGTCCCGGCCGGAGACGCCAACGTGCCACCCCTCGCCGTACGCCTCCTGCGCACGGTCGCCGAACGCCAACGCTGGCGAGCCCACCTGAGAGAGCTGGAGGCCAGAGCGGCCGGTCAAGATCTTTCGGCAATTCGAGGGGAGGCGGCCTGATGGATCCCTTGTTCTACCGTCCAAAGGACGCAGCGACCGCCCTCGGCATGAGCCGGACGGCCGTCTTCCGACTGATCAAGTCGGGTGAACTCCGATCGATCAAGCACAATGGCTACCGGCTGATCCCCGCCGCCGCTCTTGTGGACTACGCCCGCGCGCTTGAGGCTCAAGCCTCTATGGAGGTGGCGTGATGGCCGAAAGGAAGCCTAATGGCCGCTCGTCCATCTACCTCGGCAAGGACGGCAAATGGCACGGCTGGGTGACGGTCGGCATCAAACCGGATGGGTCGCCTGATCGCCGGCACCGTAAGGGCAAGACCGAGGCGGAGGTGACGCGCAAGGTTCGCGAACTGGAGAACCAGCGCGAGTCAGGCCGGGTGAGCAGGGCGGGCCGTGCTCCTACTGTCGCCGAGTGGATGGCGGAGTTCCTCGACGTGATCTGTGAGCGCCTGGTCCTCTCCGACAAGATGGCGCCGCGCACGCTGACGGACTACCGGTCGAAGACGAGGAATTGGATCGTGCCGCTCCTCGGCAAACACCGCTTGGACCGACTCATGCCCGAGCACCTCGATACCGCGTACACAACGATGCTGGAAGAGGGCCTGTCCTCCAGCAGCGTGCTCAAGGTGCACCGGATCTTGTCCCGCGCTCTCACGATCGCCGTACGCCGGGGCCGCATCGCTCGCAACGTGGCCACGCTGATCGATGCGCCCTCCGCCACCACGACGGAGATCGAACCGCTGACCGGGGAAGAGGCGCGACGCATCCTCGAAGTAGCCAAGACCAAGAGGAACGGGGCGCGGTGGTCGGTGGCCCTGGCTCTCGGCATCCGCCAGGGCGAGGCCCTCGGACTCCGCTGGTCGTACGTCGATCTGGAGACTGGGGAGGTGCGGGCGTGGTTTCAGATCCAGCGGTCGGAATGGCAGCACGGCTGCGATGATCCGCACGCCTGCGGCGAGAAGTGGCACCGCAAGGCGTGCAGGCGCAACTGCAAGGAGCACCGGCACGAGAGCGACTGCAAGCCGGGCTGTAAGAAGCGCGCTCACCGCTGCTGCAAGCGCCCGTGCCCCAAGGACTGCACCAGCCACGCCGACAAGTGCCCGAAGCGCACAGGCGGCGGTCTCCTCTTCCGGCAACGCAAGGGCAAGGGCAAGCTCACCCTCCAGTGCCCTCCGGCGCTCCTGGCTCTCCTACGGGCCCACAAGAAGGTCCAGGCGGCCGAACGGCTCAGAGCTGGGGACAAGTGGACGGATCACGATCTGGTCTTCACAACGAAGCTCGGCGGCCCGATCGAGCGCACCGAGGACTGGAAGCAGTGGAAGACCATCCTCAAGCAGGCCGGCGTCAGGGACGTCCGGGTCCACGACGCCCGGCACACCGCCGCGACCCTGTTGATAGAGCAGGGCGTCCACATCCGCGTCGTACAGGAAATCCTCGGCCACACTCGGGTCACCACCACCGAGCGCTACACCCACGTGGCAACTCTCCAGATGAAGGACGCCAGTGACCGCATGGGCGCCGCGCTCTGGGGATCGTCCTGAGGACAACTGCAACCCGAACTGCAACCCTGATGTTCGCAGAGATCAAAAAGGCCCTCTCCCCGTACTCGGGAAGAGGGCCTTTCGCCTGCGGAGGATCGGGGATTTGAACCCCGGATGGCCGGTAAGACCAAACCGCATTAGCAGTGCGGCGCCATAGACCTGACTAGGCGAATCCTCCTGGAAGCCTTGGTGGCTCAGGACAGAGTACCGGCCTTCCGGCGAGGCGGCAAAGCGAATCGGCCGGCCGCCTTCGCCAGGCGTCTTCAACAGTCTGTGGGTAACTGCCTGTGGATGAAAGCCCGCCCTGCTGGGGCGGGCTTTCCGGCTGTGGATAACTCAGGCGGCCGGGTTGGCCTCGCCCTCGATCTCGATCTTGATCTTCTTGCCCACCAGGACGCCGCCGGTCTCCAGGGCCTGGTTCCAGGTCAGGCCGAACAGCTCGCGGTCGATCTCCGTGGTGATCGAGAAGCCCCACACCTGGACGCCCCACGGGTTCGTGCCGACGCCGCCGTACTCGACGTTCAGCTCGACCTCCTTGGTGACGTCGCGGATGGTCAGGTCGCCGACGACGGTGAAGTCGCTGCCCGAGTGGCCCACGACGCGGGTGCTCTTGAAGGTGATCTCGGGGAACTTGTCGACGGACAGGAAGTCGTCGCTGCGCAGGTGGTTGTCGCGGTCCGGCATGCCGGTCTCGATGGTGTTCGCCTGGATGGTCAGCTCGGCGCTCGACTCCAGCGGGTTCTCGCCGATCGTGACCGAGCCGCTGAAGCCGCCGAAGTAGCCGCGCACCTTCGTGAACATCATGTGCTTGGCGACGAAACCGATGTGCGTGTGCGTCGCGTCGATGGCGTAGGTGCCGGGGGCGGGAACGGTCAGGTTCTCCCAGGTACGGGTGCTCATGGGTTCTCCTCAGGGAAGGTTGGCTCAGTTGGATGTCTGCGGCAACAACTGTCTACACGAGGAATATTCCCCCCGTCAACCAACGTCGGGTAGGCTGTGAACGTGCTGAACTTGGACGACCCCCGGCTCACCGCCGTCGGACTGCTGACCGAGGTGCATGCAGGTTTGATGGACAGGTTCCAGCCCGTCCTCAACGACGCCGGCCTGTCGGAGATCGACTTCGAATGTCTCCTCCGCCTGGCCCGTTCCCCCGGTCACCAGCTGCGCATGAGCGACCTGGCCGCGCAGACCGGCCTGTCCACGAGCGGGGTGACCCGGGTCGTCGACCGGCTGGAGCGCGACAACCTCGTCGTGCGCGAGGCCTGCTCGACCGACCGCAGGGCCTCGTACGCGACCCTCACCCCCACCGGGCTGGAACGGCTGGAAACCGTCCTGCCCCAACATCTGCAGGACATCGACGACTGCTTCACCAGCCTGCTGGAGGGGCCCGAGCTGGAGGGATTCCTGGCCAGCCTGCGCAAGATCCGCGCAGTCGTCCGCCCCTGCGCCACCGCGGGCGCGACCGGCGAGGAGGCTAGCGCGGCAGACCCAGCGCGCTCCTGAGCTTGGCCATCGCCCGCGAGACGGTGCTCTTCACCGTGCCGACGCTGATCCCCAGCGTCCTGGCGATCTCGGGCTCCGTCATGTCCTCGTAGTAGCGCAGGACGATCGCGGCCCGCATGCGCTCGGGCAGCTCCTGCAGCGCCCGTTCCAGCGCCTCCTGCACCTCGGACGTCACCTCGGCGCTCGCCGCCTCGTGGCCTGCGGCCACCTCGGGCAGCTCGTCCGACGGGTACTCCTCCAGCTTGCGCCGCCGCCACTGCGAGATGTTGATGTTGACCATGGCCCGCCGCACGTAGCCGTCCAGGGCGTTGCGGTCCTCGATGCGGTCCCAGGCCAGGTACGTCTTGGTCAGCGCGCTCTGCAGCAGATCCTCGGCGTCCAGCGGGTGACCGGTGAGCTGGTGTGCCGCACGCAGCAGGGCGGGACCGCGCGTCAACACGTACTCGCGGAACTCGTCTTCCCGGCCGGTGGTCTGCATCGTGGCCAGAATCGCAGCTTGATGCCCGTTTGGCGCCGTACCACAATTCAGGTTTCGGCCCGCCCACGACAAAGGTCCGTCAAGGTCGGTGGCGGTTTGTACGCCGCCGGGAGTGAAGTCCCTTCCCCCGGGATGCGTATTTTGCTCTCGTCTGGGCCGCTAAGGTGTGGCCCGCCCCCAAGTCGTGTGAATCTAGTATCCGACGAGGGAGGGGCGGATGGGGTATCCGAGCGTTGAGCGCCGCCGGGTGCTCGCGGCAGCCGCACTCGGCCGCGAGAGCGGCGTCGAGGGCCCCGATCCGGGCAGCGGCGAGCCCCTGCGCTCGGTCGTCGGCGAGATCCTCGACGTCAGCCCGCACCTGATGACCATCGAGACCTCCGACGGCGCCCAGGAACGTCTGGTGATCGCGCCGTGGGCCAAGGCCTGGCACGGTGCCGACACCGCCCCGGCCGACCTGCCCGTCGGCGCCATGGTGATCATGCGGACGCTGCGCGACGGCCGGGTCGTCGACCGCGTCTGGGCCGACATCACGCGCCTGACCGGCACGATCCTGTCCATCGAGGGCCGCAAGGATCTGACGGTCGAGCTCGACTGCGGCCCGCACCGGGGCCACCGCACGATCGTCATCCCCTACCGGGCGTCGGGACGGCTCCAGGTGCGCCATCCCAAGTTCGAGCCCGGTTACCTGCTCGACGCGATCGGCGTCCGGCGTGACGGCACGGGCCTCGCCCTGCTGCCCGCGACCTCGCAGCCTGCCTACCTGGCGCGTTCGGTGCCGCCCCCGCCGCCGGCGTACGCGGGGATGCAGTCGCGCATCGCGGGCACCGTCACCTGGTCGGACACGTTCGACGAGGAGGAACGGGGCGCGGCCTACCCCATGCTGGAACGTTCTGACACCGGCTGCGCCCAGGCGGGCGTGTCGTGCGCGGGCCTGCCGTACCTCGCGGTCGGGTCGCTCCTTCAGGTGAAGAACGTCTGCTCCGACCGCGCCGCCAACGTTCCCGTGGTGGCGTGCGGATGTCTGGCGGGGCGGTTCTGCGACCGCTGCGTCGAATGCGACACCTCTCCGCGGGGCCGGATCGCGGAGCTGTCGCCGTCCTCCTTCGTGGAGCTCGGCGGCGACCTGGTCAAGGGATGCTTCAACGCTCAGATCGGATTGGGGTGACACGCGCGTGCTGGCCTCGCAGCTCCCGCTTCTGATCGTGCTGCTCGTCCTCGGCACGATCGCCAAGGTGTCCACCGTCGTGTCCGGGCGCGAGCCCGGCGCGCTGTCACGCCTCGGGCCGGCCGTGCTGGTGCCGGGGCGCATGCAGGTCCCGGCGCTGCTGGCGTGCGCGGTCGGCGAGCTGGTGCTGGCGGCCGGGCTCCTGGTGACCACGCATCCGCTCTTCCGGTGGGGGACGGTCGCGTTCTTCGCGATGTCCACGTACGTGCTGCTGGAGCTGCGCAGGCGGCGGCCCGACGCGGGCTGCGGCTGCTTCGGCGAGGTGAGCTCGGCGCCGGTCGGCGTGCGCTCGATCGGCAGGACGGTCCTGCTGACCGGGATGGCGCTGATGACGGTGTGGGCGCCGGCGACCGGCTGGGCGGCGATCACGCGGCCGTCGTGGATGTACGTGGCCGCCGGGGTGGCGCTGCTCGCCCTGCTGTCGCCCGAGATCGAGGAGTTGGCCGACCGGCTGCGTTACCGCGCGCCGTGCGAGCAGCGGCCGGGGCCGGCCGAGTCGGTGACGCTGTCCCGGCTGCGCTCGAGCGGCACCTGGCGGGCCTACCAGGCCGAGCTGGCCACCCCCGAGCCGTACGACAGCTGGCGCGAGCTGTGCTGGCGGTTCTTCGCCTTCCGCAACCGCGACGACGACGATGTGGTCTTCGCCGTCTACCTGAGCGGGCGGCGCCCGGCGGTGCGGGTCGCGGTGGTCGGCGGGGCGGACAGCGAATCTCTGCCGGAATATACGCCCGTATCGGCCTGACGCTAGACAGGCCGATATTTCGATCGACAGGCAGCGCGATACAGCTCTATTGGGCTGTCTAGCTTCCCCACTAGACAGCCCAATAGAGGTCTAGGGGCGTCGCTCAGACGGGCTGAGCGCGCAGGAACTTGCCGAAGTGCGGCACCGTGAACGCGATCAGGCCGCGCTCGGCGCTGTAGATGAGCCCTTTCTTGATGAGGCTGTCGCGGGCGGGTGAGAGGCTGGACGGCTTGCGCCCGAGGGCGTCGGCCACCTCGGAGGTCGGGACCGGCTCGTCGCCGATCTGGGCCATGGCGTGCATGTAGTCGCGCTCGGCCGGGGTGGCCCGCTCGTAGCGGCTGCCGAAGAACCCGACGGCGAGCTCCTGCTCGGCCTCCGGCGCGGAGACCTTGACGTCTTCGATGGTGATCGGGCTGCGCGGCGCGAGGTCCCAGGCGACCTTGCCGTACGCCTGCACGAAGTAGGGGTAGCCGTCGGCCGCCTCGTAGAGGGCGTCGAGCGCCTCCTGGGTGAACTCGACGTCCTCCTCGCGCGCCGGGAGGATCAGCGCGAGGTCGGCCGCCTCCCGGTCGAGCTTGTCGATGCGCGCGTAGCGGAAGAGCCGTTCGGAATAGCTCTTGCTGGCCGACAGCACGCTCGGCAGGTGCGGCAGCCCGGCGCCCACCACGATCAGCGGCCCGCCGGTCTGCGAGAGCTCGTGGCAGGCTGCGCAGAGCGCGGAGACGTCGGCGGGCGGGACGTCCTGCATCTCGTCGATGAACAGGGCGATGCCGACGGCCAGGTCGGTGGCGACGCCGGCGGCGTCGACGAACAACTCGGTGAGGTCGATCTCCAGGTCGCCGGAGTCGGCGCGCCCGCGGCTGGCGGGCACCTCGATGCCGGGCGACCAGTGGGAGGTGCCCTTGGCCGCCGCCGGATCGCGCATGGCGAACGCCTTGAGCACCCCGAGGAACTCCTCGATGCGCTCGGGCGCGCGGTGGCGGGGGGCGAGCTCGCGGATGGCCATGTGGAGCGCCGCGGCCACCGGACGCCTGATCGACTGGTCGGGCCGGGCCTCGATCTTGCCCGTGCCCCACAGCCGCTGCATGGCCATGGACTTGAACGTGTTGAGCAGGACGGTCTTGCCGACGCCGCGCAGCCCGGTCACGACCATGCTGCGCTCGGGGCGACCCCGGGCCACCCGCTCCAGCACGACCTCGAACTGCTGCAGCTCACGATCGCGCCCGGCGAGCTCCGGCGGACGCTGCCCGGCGCCGGGGGCGTAAGGATTGCGCACAGGGTCCACGCTCTGGGACTCTATTGCCGGATATAGCGGCCGTCTTAGATTTGGGAAGAAAGCGCTACGGCGTGTCCGGGCAGGGGCGACCGCGAGCACCGTCATCGAACACACCCCTCTCCACCAGGCCGAACCCTTGTTCGAGTCGATGCCTACGACTGTAGCGCGGACTCGAACACCCATGCGATGCTTTCGGGTAAAGATCTTTGCAACAGCCCGGCTCCCCCGAGCGTCTCGGTGATGTGGAGTTCGAGGATTTCGTGCGGGCGCGCGGCCCGGCGCTGCTCCGGTACGGCTACGTGCTCACCGGCAACGCCGACGACGCGGCCGACCTGGTGCAGGAGGCGCTGCTCAAGCTGAGCGACTCCTGGCCACGGGTCCGCAACAAGGACAACCCGGAGTCGTACGTCCGCACGACCATGGCCAGGCAGCACGTCAGCTGGTGGCGCAGGCGGCGCAGGGAGCAGCTGACGGACGACCCGCCGGAGGGCTCCTACACCGACGACCCCGCGTTCGGCGAGCTGTGGAAGGAGCTCGCCACGCTGCCGCGCAGGCAGCGCGCGGTGATCGTGCTGCGCTACTACGAGGACCTGCCCGACCAGGAGATCGCCGACATCCTCGGCATCTCCCGCGGGACCGTACGCAGCCAGGCATTCCACGCGCTCAACGCGTTGCGCGTCAAGCCCACGGTGCTCGAAAGGGGACGGGCATGAGGACAGAGGACGAACTGGTCGAGGCGCTGCGGTCGGCGGCCGGCCGTGCTCCCGGCGCGGACGAGCTGCTCGCCGGGGTCGCCCGGCGCAGGCGGCGCAGGACGCGGCGCCGGGTGAGCGCGCTGGCCGCCGCAGCGGCGGTGGTCGTGGTGGCCGCGGGGGTGAGGGGCGTCGTGTGGGACCCGGGCGGGGTCGACGCGGTGGCCCCGACCAGCTCCGCGCCACGGCCCACCGTGACCAGGACCCTGGCCCCGCCGCCGACCGCGGAGCCGCGGCCCACGGTCACCCTCACGATCACCGCACGGCCCACCGGGTCCGCTCCTCCGGGCAGGTCCAAGGTCGTGCCGGCGGAGATGCTCTGGCCGGGGGCGTACTTCACGATGCCGGCGCGGGACGCCGACGGATGGCGGCGCCGTCCCATCATGGGGATCGGCGCCGCGGAGGTGCTGCTCTTCGCGTCCGGGCCGGGCGAGAAGACCGGCCGGCTGGAGGTGTACGACTCGGTCACGGGCGAGATCCGCGCGGTCACGACACCTCGTACCGACGGGATGACCGGGGCGCTCGTCCAGGTCGCCGCCGCCGACGGCGAGAACCTCGTCTGGACCTCCTACGGCGAGAAGGACGGCACGAGCCTCCGCCAGATCTGGACGGCCCCGCTGACCGGCAAGGCGAAACTGCTCGCCACGGTCAGCGGCCTCGGGAGCGACATCGACATGATGCAGCTCGACGGCGACCACGTCGTGTGGTCCGAACGCTCCCGAGGCGGCGTGTGGCGCATGCCCCTCGCGGGCGGCACTCCGCGGAGGCTGCCCGGCGGCGACGGCCTGCACCTGGTCGACTGGCCGGTGGCCGGCGACGTGGCCGCCGACCCCGGCCCGAGCGTCCGCAACCAGACGCTGATCGCCGACCTGACGCGCGGCACGAAGGCGGCGGTGGCCGTGCCGCCGGGCGCGAAGGGGCTGCGGTGCGGCCGCACCTGGTGCACGGGACACGACGACAAGGGCGGCTTCCTCCAGCGCTTCGACGGCACGGCCGTGACCCGTCTCGACGCCCTCGGCTCGTCGGCTCAGGCCCCGGCGCGCGACCGGTTCGTGTACGTCCGCGACGGCGTCTACGACATCGCGACAGGAAAGGTCGCCGTGATCGACGCGGACGACGGCGCCTGGTTCGCCGACGGCGGCGCCCCCGGGCCCGGCTCGATCCTCTACTGGGAGAACGAACGCGGCACGCTCGGCGTCCTGAACTTGGCAGCCGTCCCACCCGCGCAATAGCGTTTCGGGCCATGCGGACCTTCGCGAATGTTCACGAGCTCAAGACGGCCGTCGGCGAGACGTTCGGCCCGACCGAGTGGCGCACCGTCACCCAGGAGCAGGTCAACCTGTTCGCCGACGCCACCGACGACCACCAGTGGATCCACGTCGACGTGGAGCGCGCCAAGGAGGGCCCGTTCGGCGGCACCGTCGCCCACGGCTACCTGACGCTGTCGCTGCTGCCGACGTTCATGTTCTCGCTGGTGCAGGTCGAGGGCATCGCGATGGGCGTCAACTTCGGCCTGAACAAGGTCCGCTTCCCGAGGCCGGTGCCCGTCGGCGCGCGCGTCAGGGCCGTGGGCGAGCTCACCGACGTCAAGGGCACCCCCGCCGGCTACCTGGCGAACGTGAAGATGACCGTCGAGATCGAGGGCGAGAGGCGCGCCGCCTGCGTCGCCGAGACCCTCATCCTGTACGTCCCGGCCGAGTGACCGTCACAGGATGATCGCGGCGAGCGCGGCCAGGCCGAGGAGCCCGAGGTAGGCCAGCACGAGCCGGGTGTCACGGAGGAAGCACTTGCTCCGGGTCAGCCCGGCTCGCCGCGCCTTCCAGTACCCGGCGAACCCCAGCGCCGCGAACCCGAGCACCGCCCACGGCCCGAGCAGCCAGGCGAGCAGCGCCACCGTCGCGTACACGCACAACCGCAGCGGATCGTACGGCTCCTGCTTCACGCGATCACCCTCCCCGGCTCCGCGGCCACCGCCGACAGCCGCTGGCGCGACAACTGCGGCCAGGCCTGTACGGCGCAGAACGGCGCGCACTGGTCCTGCTCCGCCCGCGTGCCGACGTGCACGCAGCACTGCGTGAGACGTTCCTCGATCATCGTGGAGACATCCATGAACGGCTTGACCGTCAGGCGCACCACCCGCTCGCCCAGCATCCGCCGCAGCTTCTTCCTGCGGCCCGGCAGGGCCGAGGAGGCGAGGGTGAGCAGGGTGGAGACGCCGAGGTCGCAGTTCTCGCAGATCGTCCGCCACAGGTCGCCGATCTGCGGATGCGACAACGACGACTGCTCCGACAGCAGTTCGAGCAGCGACTCCTGGACGGCCAGGCGCAGCTCGCGCGGGATCTCGCTGTCGGCGATGCGGTTGGAGACCAGGCCCAGGTGCTCCTTGAGGCGGTCGTGGCCGATCAGCTCGGTGAGCGAGCGCCAGCGGCCCCCGTCGTCGCGGATGAGGTAGCCGACCGAGCAGCAGTGCGGGTGGGAGCAGGGCAGCGCGGTCAGGTCGCGCCAGGTCACCAGGCCGCCGGTCTGCGGGCCGAGGCGCTTGAGCACGCCGGTGTGGGTGAGGCGGTCCATCGGGTCGATCGTCCCCGACCTGCCCGAGCCGAACTGCGGCTGCAGCGACACGCCCCCGACGTACGGGGTGTCGAGCGCGAGGCGTACGACGTCGCCGATCTCGGCGTCGTTGACGCCCAGGGCGGCGGTCATGACGAGCGTGGTGAAGATCTCGCGCTCGGACAGGCGGCGCAGGGCGTCGGCCTTCAGGCGGGTCAGGTCGCCGCCCCGGTGGTGGCGGGAGGCGTCCGCGCCGCCGTCGTACTGCAGGTAGACCTCGACGCGCTCCCGATGCTCCGTGAGGAGGTCGAGCAGGGCGTCGTCGCGGGCGACCAGGACGCCGTTGGTGTTGATCAGGATGCGGGTGACCGGGCGGTCGGAGAGCTCGGCGAGGAGGGTCTTGAGCTCGGGGTGCAGGGTGGGCTCGCCGCCGCTCAGCATGAGGACGTCGAGCTTGCCGTTCTCGCGTTCGAGGCGCTGGTCGACGTTCGCGAGGATGTCGGGGACGGGGACGATCCCGGTGAGGTCGGGCGAGCTGTCGGCGAAGCAGGTGGGGCAGCGCAGGTTGCAGGCCTCGGCGATGTCCTCGAGGAGGATGCAGGTGTGCTGGGTCTGCATCTCGGGCAGGCCGCGGAGGTAGGCGGCGGGGACGGGATCGAAGTTGCCGGCGAGGTCGGGGAGATGTCGCTTGGTGGGGGCGGTCCACTCCTCCAGATATTCGAGGATTTTTGGATCTTCGTCGTACAAAGTGCGGATAAGTCCGTGTTTGCGGCAGCCGCGTTCCAGCCACACGCGGCCGTCGCGCTCGGCCAGGTAGCCGCTCAGCCGTTCGACCTGCTCCAGGTCGGCGCCGTGACACCGGGGGCAGAACGCGTTGACGTACCGGAGGATGCGGTCGCCCCGCAGGCCCATCCCTGCGCTCATGTCATGACCTTTCGCTGGAAGAGGGGTTGGTAGTAGCCGCGCCGCCAGCCGTACCCCAGCCTGACGGCGAGCAGCAGCATCCCCGGGACGAGGAACCACTGGGGCCGGGTGAGGTCGAGCCAGACGGTCTCGTTGGCCCTCGTGAACTCGACCAGGAAACGGAACCCGGCGTACGCGGCCACGTACAGCGTGAACAGCTCCCCCGGCTGGGTGAGCCGCCGGCGCGCCCACATGAGCGCGGCGAACGCGGCGAGCTGGAAGATGATCTCGTAGACGAACGACGGGTGCATGGCCTGGCCGGTCAGGCAGCCGGGGCATTCGGGCGTGGTGGGCGGGGCGTGCACGCCCCACGGC
>NZ_POUD01000082.1 GCF_003236395.1 Nonomuraea aridisoli
CCCCCCATCCCCTGGCCGCGCGGCCGGCCCAGCCAGCAGACGCAGTGGTGGGTCGCCACCGGAGGCAGAGCACTTTGATCATCGGCCAACCCGAGATGCCCACTCGTCATCGGGAGGCTGGGCGCCAACTCGATGACGCGTGCCTGTCTCCCTGGCCACCCGAGCGACATGACAAGTCAGCCCACGCCTCTTCTTTGCCGTCGGCCTCTGCCGCCTGGAGTCGGTACGCCACCCGACGCGGCGGGCGGTGTCGCCCGCCAAACGACAGCGCCCGCGGAGCCGGTCAACCGCCGTGCTGCTCGGCGATAAGGAGGCCGTCGCGATCGCGGTCGGGCTCGGCCGCTGGCGGGGGCATCGAGGAGACGTCGGTGTCCCTCATGCCGGGCTGTCGGTCTACGTGAAGACGATTCGGCAAGGGGCAGCCAGGCCGAACTCGCCCAGTGAAAGCACGCTTGGACACCGGCGACGACGAACCCCGCAGCCGCTTGACACCCCCGCTCACAACCGGCCGCTGCGAGACAACCGCATTTCCCGGCGGCACGCTCAGCAACCAAGGCCGTGCCTCCCCTGACACCCGAGTAGCGATCCAAGTCTCCGCGGCGCCCCCAAACATTGCGGTTCCCACATGCCACCGACTCGCAGCAGCCCCTCAACGCCAGTCCCAGCGGCGAGCACCTGATGCACGACGGGAGAATCGTGCACCAACTCGGCTTGGGCGGCAACGTCCGCGAGACGCCCTTCGCCCGGTGGTTGTTGGCGACGATTCCGCGTCCACGCCCGATCCGCGTCGCCGTCCGATCCGAGTCATGGCTGCCAGGAGCGGGCCGCCCGCGGTCGCGCCACTCTGCGGCGACGCCGAACCGCCATCCCTGCTGCGCCGTGTTTCACGTGAAACATGGCTCCCCCACGGACAGCGCAGCGCTTGGCCCGCGTGTCGGTCGGCACGGCTTCCGCTCACTACGGCCGTTCATCCCAACGCCCAGAACGAATCGCCGAAGCCGCGACATCGGCGATCTCAACGAGCCTGCGGAGGCGCCATCGCATCGGACCGCGGACGCGCGCGCAAGGTGCGTCCGGCGTATGTTTCACGTGAAACATACGCCGACTGCCACGTGGCCCGCTACGAAGGTTCGACCGATGACATGCGCTCATCATCCGTGGTCCACCCGGCATGGCACTCACCAATCGCGCCACTCTCAGCGGAAACCGACGGCGACACCCGAAAAAGCGGCCCCGCAGTCCTCCGCGCCGCCGGCAAGCCGATAACCCTCAGGGACAGCCAGTCTGCTGCTGCAGGAACGGCTGGTCGCTCTCACCCCCCACGAACTGCGGGGGCACGCGCTCGGCCTGCACTCCTCCGGGATGCCGTCGCGGGCGAGGTGTGCTGAGCGACGGCGCCCGCCAGGACCGCTCCGACGCCCTGCATGGTCATCACCTTCTACGCATGGCAGCCAGCAGCCTGGGCCGCCAACGGAAAACAAGCATCAGCGCAGCAGCTAGAGAACACGCCCGCGCACGCCACCAGAATCACCGCTGAATGCTCGCCCCCTCGGCAGCGCGTCCTTTGCCCAAGACCGAAGCGGTGGTCCCCAAGCTCACGTTCCCCCGCGCCCCTGTCCCCGTTCCGGGGCAGCGCAGTGGACAGATAGCGCGGCACCCAGACGGGGGAAGGGTGTAGGAGCCAGCGTGAGTCATGCGAGGTAAGCGTCAGGAACGAGGAATCCTCCGTCGACCCCGGCACGATCCCTGGCTGAGCCGTGCCCCGAAACCGGTGTGCCACAGCCTCGCAAGCTCAATACAAAGGCAGGCGCAGGCGGCACAAATTCCGCTGACACGTGACAGCTACCGAAAGCCCCGCCACCGAGGCGTTGACCACCCGGAGTCCGCCGAGTCCCCGCACCCGCAGGTCGCGGTCGACAGGCGATGCGGCGCCGAGATAGCCGGATGCGCCTGCTACGGCGTTCATGTGGGCGACGCCCTCCCGGTCGCACAACCAGCCGAGCCGGGCGAGCCGACGAATCATCGCCTGCTTCTGGACGCGGCGCGCATCGCATCATCTCGCTGCCTCATGGGACACACATGTAGCAGCCACAGCTGTAACCGGGCCGATCAGCCATCACCGGCAGCGCCACGCGGCGGACCCATATGACAAGAGCACGCTCGTCCCTGCGTCTGTGGGACGTACGCATGCTCATCCCTAGCGCCTGCGGGACGTGCGCATGCTCCCAACCACACCGCTGCCCCCCTCACATGCGTGCGGCGCGATCCGCCACACGCGCATGCCGCCGGCTTCTCAGATCGGCGCGCTCCAGCGATGAGGCGCCCGCAATGCGGCGTTCACGGCGAGCGACACGCTCGTGCAGTTGAGGGGGGCGTAGCGTCACCGGCTAATACGGATCGCGCGATGCTGACATCGCCAGATGCAGCCGTCGTCAGACGATGCGGTGCTGACAAGTCCCGGTCGGGCCCATGCACATGCTCGCGCAGGCCGATGCCCTCCTTCCCGACGACTGGGATCAGGCGATGCGCCCCGTCGCAGGTTCGTGCGACGCAAGCAGAGCGCCTGCGATCGACCGTCCCCGATCTCGCGGCCACGCCATGAGAAACCGCCCTGTCCCTCGGGGGCCCACGCCAGGCCGAAATCGCTGGTCCTCTCCATTGGATGAGGCAATCACATCCACCCCGCCGCCGCCCTGCGCATCTGCGCCACCACGTTGCCAGCCCGCGCGACGCAACTGCGTCCCGGCGAGATCAAGCGATGCCGGCATTTGGATGCGGGAGTGGGCCGCCCATGCGCCGCGCATCTGCTCCGGTGATGCAGGCGTGCCCGAACGCCACGAGCTTCTCCACGGGCGATCATAGGCCCGGCACCCGCACCTGAACTCTGTGCCCTCGGACGTCCTGACATGCACAACGCAGGAGCCACCAAGGTCTGATCACGCGCGCCAGGATCGCGGATCCGATCCGCCCATGCGGCGCGGCCGGCTCATGACCCGACGAGCGCAGTGCCCAGTGAACGCGGTACCCTCCGATCCGACTCTGCCAGCACGATCCCGTCAATTGCTGCGCGGTGGTGCCCGTTGGCTCATGGGACGCTGCTTAGCATGGGGCCATCACGCGAGAGCGGTCACTTCATGATGCGGGGTCCAGACCATGCGGGCATCGCGTGAGGCGGTGAGCCCTGTCATTACCCTGCGGCGGAACGTACGCCCGAGGGTCGGGTAGAGCATGCGTCGTACTCATCGCCTGGTGCCGTTATGCGCCCCCACATTGCTGAGACCTCCAGCCCCGTGCGGACGCCCGCGAGGCCCAGGACGATTGCGCGTGTTTCGCATACCGGCACCTGACCACTCAGTGGACGCACCCCCCGCGCTCAGACGCCCTGCGATGTTGGGTGATACGACGAAGCCCGGCGCGGTGCAATCAAGAGGCGGCGATATCTCGGCATGCGGGTCACCCATGCGGCGCGGTATGGGAATGGGAGACGGCCCACCTCGTGAGTGTCGCCTATTCGAGGTGTGGTGTGTGCGGTGCAGGCGTCGGGGCGGCGTGAGGGCTGGATGCGGGCACGCCAGGCGTGCGACTGGGGGGAGGGAGGAGTGGGGATGCGGTGTGACTGGGTAGGAGCTGGCGATTCACTGCGGGAAGTAGGAGCTTTACCCAGGAAAGTCGGGGCCTGATGGCCGGTGCTGCCCTCGAGAGTGGGCAAGGGCAGTGGACGGCCAGCGTTATTCGCTGGGGCTGCCACAGCGATGTTTCACGTGAAACAACGGCACGTTCCCGTGAGACAGGGTCAGTTCTCGGCCTCGCGCATCGCTCGGGCCGCATCCGGAGCCATGGTGCCGATGATGCGCTCCAGGTCGTCGATCGTGGCGAACTCCACCACGATGCGCCCCTTGCGCCGTCCCAAGTCCACCTTGACCTTGGTCTCGAAATGGTCCGAGAGCCGGTCGGCGAGGTGGGTCAGGCCGGGAGCGGTCGGCTTGGGGGTCTGCCGCTCGCGTACGGGCTTCTTCACCGCCGCCTGGGCGCTCCCCATGGAGACGATCTCCTCCACCGCCCGTACGGAGAGCAGCTCCGCGACGATGCGCTTGGCCAGCTTGATCTGCTCCTCGGCACTGTCCAGCCCGAGCAGCGCGCGCGCGTGGCCCGCGGTCACGCGGGTACCGGCCGCCACGTGCAACTGGACTTCGGAGGGCAGCTTGAGCAGCCGCAGCGTGTTGGTGATGTGCGAACGGGAACGACCGAGCTTCTTCGCCAGCTGATCATGCGTAGCCTGGAAATCGTCCAGCAGTTGTTGGTACGCCGCCGCCTCTTCCAGAGGGTTCAGTTCCTGGCGCTGGAGGTTCTCGATGAGCGCGTCGCGCAGGAGCTCGTCGTCCTGCGTGTTGCGCACGATCGCGGGAACCGGATCGAGGCCGACCTGCTTGCAGGCCCGCCAACGCCGCTCCCCCATGATCAACTCGTACTCGCCACCGCCCACCGGCCGGACCACGATGGGCTGCAGCAGGCCGACCTCGCGGATCGACTCCGCCAGCTCCTTCAGCGCCTCATCGTCGAAGACCTTACGCGGCTGCCGAGGGTTGGGCACAATCGCGGCCAACGGGACTTCTCTGAAGTACGCTCCGGCGATCGGCTTGGGACCCGTCTCCCCCGCTGAACCGTTCGCCGGGGCCGACGTCGTCCCCGGGCCGTCAACGATGGGACCGGTCGGGATGAGCGCCCCGAGCCCCTTGCCCAATCCCCGCCGCTGCTGACTCACTGCGTCTCCTCGTCCACCCGGTCGATTCCGGTCACTCCAGGAGAGGTTACCGTTGCGGACCCGGCGGAGTGCCCGCTCGCCACACACCGTCCCGCTGGATTTACACCGACATGCCACAAATCCGCGAGCGGTGGTGGACGACGCCCGGCCGTCCACCACGACGGCGTGGGCCTGGGCCCGTTCAGGAGACGGTGGCGCGGTGGGCGATCTCGCGGGCGGCGTCCATGTACGCCATCGCCCCGCTCGAGCCCGGGTCGTACGTCATCACCGACTGGCCGTAGCTGGGCGCTTCCGACAGCCGGACGCTACGCGGGATGACCGTCTTGAGCACCGTGTCGCCGAAGTGCGACCGCACCTCTTCGGCCACCTGTGACGCCAGCCGGGTGCGGCCGTCGTACATCGTCAGGACGATGGTGGACAGGCGCAGGGTCGGGTTCAGGTGGGCGCGGATCAGGTCGACGTTCCGCAACAGCTGTCCGAGGCCCTCCAGCGCGTAGTACTCACACTGGATGGGGATCATGACCTCGTCCGCGGCGACGAGCGCGTTGACCGTCAGCAGGCCGAGCGACGGCGGGCAGTCGATCACGATGTAGTCGAACTCCACCGCCTCGTACGCCGCCAGCGCCCGCCGCAGCCGCGCCTCCCGCGCCACCAGGGAGACCAGCTCGATCTCCGCGCCGGCCAGGTCGATGGTGGCGGGGGCGCAATAGAGGTTGGGCATGTCGGGGACCTGCTTGACGATGTCCGCCATGGGAAGATCGTCCACCAGCACCTGGTACACGTCGGGCACATCGCCACGGTGCTCGGTGGCCAAAGCGGTGGAGGCGTTGCCCTGGGGGTCGAGGTCGACCACGAGGACCCGCTGCCCGTGCATCGACAGGGCGGCGGCAATGTTGACCGAGGTGGTGGTCTTTCCCACGCCACCCTTCTGGTTCGCCACCGCGATCACTCGGGTCTTGGACGGACGCGGCCAGAGAGCGTCGCCATCGCCAGGGGTCTCGCCGGTCTGGGCCGCCATCGGGGTGGCAGATGTTTCACGTGAAACCACTGAGCTGAGCGCCTCTCGTACCAACGGCGAATCACCGGGGGTCAGGGGGGTCTGGGTCACGATGGCCATCCTTTCAACCAGTGGTGTGCCGGTGCCGGGAATTCGCTGTCGCGACACGCCCATTTCGGGCCAGCCAACCCCGGTTGGACTCTCAGACGGACGGCTTGCCGGCCAGCCAAGACCACTTGATGTGACTGGCACAACCGTCACCTCCTTCGTCGCCGCCTCGCTGCTCGCTCCGGCGGGCGACCCGCTACCACCCGAACCAATGTTGCAGGCGGCTCGACCTTACCGCGCCCGACGGTGACAAGCTCAGCCGTTCGCGCCCCGCTGGCGCGTAGCGCGGTCTCCGCCTCGGCGAGCTCTTCGGCCGCCCGCTCCCCTTTCATCGCGATGAGCTCGCCGCCCTCGCGGAGCAGCGGCATCGCCCAGGTGAGGAGACGATCGAGCGGCGCCACCGCACGGGCACTGGCGACGTCGAACTCACGTTTGCCCGCGAGCTCCTCCGCCCGCCCGCGCAGCACTTCGACGTTGCCGAGCTTGAGCGCCTCGACACTCTCCTCCAGGAAGACGGTACGCCTCAGCAGCGGTTCCAGCAGCGTGACCGTGATATCCGGCCGGACGATCGCCAGCACCAGCCCGGGCAGGCCGGCGCCCGACCCGATGTCCACCAGCCGTACGTCGGGCGGCACGACCTCGGCCACGACCGCGCAGTTGAGCAGGTGGCGATCCCAGATTCGCGGCACCTCCCGTGGGCCGAGCAGCCCACGGACGACACCGGGACCCGCGAGCAGCCCGGCGAACGCGTTCGCGCGACCCCAGGCCTCCCCGGTGAAAACGTCCCGCGCAATGTCCGGCGGCTCCGGAAGCTCTTCGCTCACTGGTCGGCTGGCCCTTTCTGGGACTGGTCGGCCCTGATCGGATGGGTGGGTGAAAAGAGATCGGGTCTTCACCCAAGGCTACGGGTGAGATCACAAGGGAAGACTAGCGGGCCAGGGTGAAGGCGGCCTGTGAGCGCGTCACCGCGCACGATCGTTACCCCACATCCACCTAAGAAGTCACGTACAGCGATAAATCGCTACAAAATGCGAAACGGCCGTCCGCCACGCGCGACGGCGGGCGGACGGCCGGATCAGACGGCGTGAAGCGCCTCAGGCGGGCAGGACCACGACGTACCGGTGGGGCTCCTCCCCTTCGGACTCGCTGCGGAGCCCGGCGGCCGCCACCGCGTCGTGGACGATCTTCCGCTCGAACGGCGTCATCGGCTGCAGCGACTTGGGCTCGCCGCGTTCCTTGACCTGGTTGGCGATCTCCGTGCCGAGCTTGCTGAGCTCGGCGCGGCGCCGCTCGCGGTAGCCGGCCACGTCGAGCATGAGCCTCGAACGTTCGCCGGTCTGGCGGTGCACGGCCAGCCGGGTCAGCTCCTGCAGGGCCTCCAGGACCTCTCCCCCAGGCCCCACCAGCTCGGTGCCCTTCACTCCCACGACGGAGACGAGGGCACGGTCGCCCTCGACGTCCATGTCGATGTCGCCGTCGATGTCGGCGATGTCGAGAAGGCCCTCGACGTAGTCGGCAGCGATCTCGCCTTCCTGCTCCAGCGCAGTGATGTCAGGAGCCTTCTCCTGCTCGGCCTCGGTCATGGCCGGCCTCTCCTTCGTGTTCACGACTTCTTGCTGCCGGTGCGCTTGCTACGGGGTTGCCTGCTCGGCTGCTGCCTAATGATCTTAGGCTCCGGAGGCGGCGGAGGGGCCTGCTCTTCCGGCTGGGTCTTACGGAGCTTCGCGATCAGGCCGGGCTTCGGCTGGACCGGGATGACGTTGCCCTTGGCGTCGTACTGCGGCATGGGGTGCCGGCTGTAGAACCAGTGCTGCTGACCGAGCGTCCACACGTTGGTGGTGACCCAGTAGAGGATCAGGCCGAGCGGGAAGTTCAGGCTGAAGAAGGCGAACAGCGGCGAGATGTACATCAGGATCTTCTGCTGCTGCGCCATGGGGTTGTCCGGCATCTGCTGCATCGAGCGGGTGACGCTCTGCCGGACGGTGAGGAACGTGGTGAGGGAGCTGATCGCCACGAAGATCGCCAGAACCACCTTGGTGGTGACGGGGTTCGCGCTGAAGCCGATGATCTGCTCCGACGACATCCAGAAGTTCGCGGGCAGCGGAGCACCGAAGATGTGCGCCTTACGGGCGCTGTCGACGAGCTCCTGCGTCATGCCGTACTTCGCATGGCCGTCGGCCATGTTGTGGAGCACGGTGAACATGGAGATGAAGATCGGGAACTGGGCGAGCACCGGGAGACAGCCGCCGAGCGGGTTGGCGCCCGCTCCTTGGTAGAGCGCCATGACCTCCTGGTTCATGCGCTGCTTGTCGTTCTTGTAGCGCTTGCGCAGTTCCTGAACCTTGGGGGCGAGTTCCTGCATCTTCCGCGACGAGCGCATCTGCTTGAGGAAGAGCGGGAAGATCAGGACCCTCATCAGCACGGTCAGCGTGATGATCGTCAACGCCCAGGTCAGACCGCTGTCCGGGTCGAGGACCGTGCTGTATGCAGTATGGATCCAGATGATGACGTGGGCTACGGCTTGATACAGCCAGCTCAGCCAGGACAGCTCCACCGAGCTATCTCCCTTGCGTTTCGTGGGACCGGACCGGGCGTGGGGGCACCGGGTCAATACCTCCGGGATGGAATGGGTGGCACCGCCCGATGCGCCGGACAGTCAACCAGATGCCGCGCACTGCACCGTGTACGGCGATCGCCTCGAGCCCGTACGCGCTGCACGAAGGGTAGAAGCGGCAGCGCGGGCCGAGCAGCGGACTGATGAACGCCCGGTAGAACCGGATGGGGACGATGAGCACCCGAGCGGCGAGGCTCGGCGCCACCTCTTGCGGCTGCTCCGTCATTTGTGTCCACCCGTCGAGGACTCGCGCCGCCTGAGCAAACGTTCCAGCGCGGAATCGAGCTCGGCGGCCAGGTGCTCGAATCGCGCGGACGCGGCCGGTGGATTGGCGCGTACCACAAGCAGGCTACCTCTCGGAAGCCGGTCGAGACGCCCCCGCATCAGGTGTCGGAGCCGTCGTTTGACCTTGTTCCGGGTCACCGCGCCACCGACGGCCTTGCTCACCACGAATCCCACCAGAGGCGGATCTTCCCCCGAAACGGCGAAATGCACCACCAGGGTCGGGCGGCCGGCGCGTCGTCCGCGCTTGATCGCCCTCTCGAACTCCTCCCCGCGTCGCATGCGGGATTGCCGTGACAGCACCGTATATGCCTATCGCCCGCCGGTGAGAACCACCGGCGGGCCGACTATCGGGCGCGGGACGATCAGGCCGACAGCTTCTCGCGACCCTTGCGGCGGCGAGCGGCGAGGATGGCGCGACCGGCCCGGGTGCGCATCCGCAGCCGGAAGCCGTGGGTCTTCGCGCGGCGACGGTTGTTCGGCTGGAAAGTACGCTTGCTCACGGGTGGGCTCCAGGCTCGAAGGTGCGCCACTAGGGCGCTTAACACACATGGATGGCCTGCCAGGAAAGCGAGGGCACGCGAAATAGCCGTCGCGTGACAAGCCGACCGTCGTACGTTACGGGGCAAGGACCGCCCAGGTCAAACCAGCGCGGTTATCCACCAATCCACAGGCCGCTTTTCCACCGCCGGCCACACGTCCACAGTATGTGCACTCCGGTGCCACTAGGCTGTGGACAACATCTTGAACACAGCTGTGCACATCGCTACTGTCAGCCCTTCTGGGCCGCTCAGAGCCTGTGGACAGCCTGTGGATCACCTGTGGAGGCCCGCGGCTCGACGCCCGGCCACCACGTGTGGACGAACAGGCCGCTCATCCATGTGGGCGGCCGTGTCATGTGGACAGACCAACGCGGGGGGCCGCGAGAGCGAGGAGGGGGAACCACACCGTGAACGGTGTCGACCTCGGCACGGTATGGGCGAGGGCCCTGGGCAACTTCCTCAACGAGAACGTGCCGATCCAGCAGCGCACGTGGCTGTCGATGGTGCGCCCGATCGCCCTGGCCAACGACACGATCGTGCTCGGCGTCCCGAACGACTTCGTCAAGGACCTCATCGAGGGCAAGCTGCGCTCGCTCGTCGTCCACGCCCTGTCGCAGGAGCTAGGCCGGACCATGCGGCTGGCCGTGATGATCGACACCACGGCGCCCGAGCAGTCGCCCGGCGACGGTCATCAACAGCCTGTGACTCAGAGTTATCCCCAGGGTGTGGAGAGCCAGCTGCGTTATTCACAGTCCGCGCAGCCGCAGCACAACCCCGCTTCTGAGCCGCCTCAGTACTATTCGCCGCAGCCGGAGCAGTCTCAGGTATCCACCGAATATCCACAGCAGAGCTTCTCTTTTGAACAGGCGCAGCCGTACACACCGCCTGTGGAAAAGACCCCCGAGCCGGCGCAGAACCGGTGGGAGGCGAAGAGCAGCAAACCCAGCGAACCGGCCAGGCTCAACCAGAAGTACACGTTCGAGACGTTCGTCATCGGCGCCAGCAACCGGTTCGCCCACGCGGCGGCCGTCGCGGTCGCCGAGTCACCGGCGAAGGCGTACAACCCGCTGTTCATCTACGGCGACTCCGGGCTGGGGAAGACGCACCTGCTGCACGCGATCGGGCATTACGCCCAGAGCCTGTACGACGGCGCGCGGGTGAGGTACGTGAGCTCGGAGGAGTTCACCAACGACTTCATCAACAGCATCCGCGACCACAAGGCCGACGGGTTCCGCGGCCGCTACCGGGCGATCGACATCCTGCTCGTGGACGACATCCAGTTCCTGGAGGGCAAGGAGCAGACGCAGGAGGAGTTCTTCCACACCTTCAACACGCTCCACAACGCCAACAAGCAGATCGTCATCTCCAGCGACCGGGCGCCGAAGCAGCTGATCACGCTGGAGGACCGGCTGCGCAACCGGTTCGAGTGGGGCCTGATCACCGACGTCCAGCCGCCTGAGCTGGAGACCCGGATCGCCATCCTCAGGAAGAAGGCCATCCAGGAGGGCCTGGCGGCGCCGCCCGAGGTGCTCGAGTACATCGCCAGCCGCATCTCCACCAACATCCGCGAGCTCGAAGGCGCGCTCATCAGGGTCACCGCGTTCGCCAGCCTCAACCGGCAGGGCGTCGACCTGCAGCTCGCCGAGGTGGTGCTGAAGGACCTGATCACCTCGGAGTCCGACACCGAGATCACCATCGCGGCGATCATGACCGAGACCGCCAACTACTTCGGCATCAGCATCGACGACCTGTGCGGCACCTCGCGCAGCCGGGCGCTCGTGAACGCCCGGCAGATCGCCATGTATCTGGCGCGCGAGCTGACCGAGCTGTCGCTGCCGAAGATCGGCCAGCAGTTCGGCGGCCGCGACCACACCACCGTCATGCACGCCGAGCGGAAGATCCGGTCGCTGATCGCGGAGCGGCGGTCGATGTACAACCAGGTCAACGAGCTGACAATGCGGATCAAGCAGACGCAGCGCGGCTCGTGACGTCGTACACAGCCTGTGGAAAACACTGTGGACCAGCGGAAACGCAAAATCGTGCCTGCGGAATGCCCCCCAATGCCAGGAAAAATCGGTCCACATAGGCTGGGGACAACGGTGGGGACATCCTGGGGAGAACCTGGGGACTACTCGGGGAAAAGTGTGGACGACGTGTGGACGGCCTGTGAACAGCCGATCTGGGGCTCCAAGGGTGTCCGATTTACCCCGTGGATAAGCTGTGGAAACCTCGTGGATAACTGCCCGTCGTCCGTGGATGAAGGCACCAAGATCTGGGGACGGCCTGTGGGCAACGAAACTCCATCCCCAGGCGCGCGAGTTCTCCCCAGGCTCCACCCACACCGGCAGTGGATAAAGAAATGCCCGTTGACCAGCGAGGACATCGGTTGTCCCCAGTTTCCACAGCCCCTAGTGTGATGACCTCTTATCTCTCTAACTAAGAAACTCAAAGACTCATAGAGGGGCCCCTCCCGGAGCGCGAGTGCGGGAGAGTGGACTCCTTGGAATCAACGACGAACCAGGAGGCTGATCACCGTGATGTTCCGAATCGAGCGAGACGTCCTCGCTGAGGCGGTGGCATGGACGGCGCGCAGCCTCCCGGCGCGTCCGTCTGTGCCCGTGCTGGCCGGCATGCGCCTGGAGGTGACCGAGGAGCAGCAGCTCAAACTCTCGGGCTTCGACTACGAGGTCTCCGCCGAGGTCACCCTCGAGCTCCACACCGGTGAGCCGGGAGTCGTGCTGGTCTCCGGCAAGCTGCTCGCCGAGATCACCCGCGCGCTTCCCGCACAGCCTGTGGACTTCGTGGTGGACGGCGCCAAGGCGGTCGTCACCTGTGGCAGCGCGCGATTCACCCTCCTCACCATGCCTGTGGAGGACTACCCCTCGCTCCCGGCGATGCCGCCGGCCGCGGGCCGGGTGGGCAGCGACGTGTTCGCCTCGGCCGTCGCGCAGGTCGCCGTCGCCGCCGGACGCGACGACACGCTGCCGATGCTCACGGGCGTGCGCATGGAGATCGAGGGCGACACGGTCACCCTCGCCGCGACCGACCGCTACCGGCTGGCCGTACGCGAGCTGAAGTGGCAGCCGGGGCAGCCCGACTTCTCGGCGATCGCGATGATCCCCGGCAAGACGCTCGCCGACACCGCCAAGGCGCTCGGCGCGAGCGGCGCCGAAGTGGAGATCGCGCTCAGCTCCGCCGGCGGCAAGGGCGAGGGCATGATCGGCTTCTCCAGCAACGGGCGGCGTACGACGACGCGGCTGCTCGACCCCGAGTTCCCGAAGTACCGGTCGCTGCTGCCGACGGAGTTCTCCGCCCGCGCGGACCTGTCCACAGGCCCGTTCGTGGAGGCGGTCAAGCGCGTGGCCCTGGTGGCCGAGCGCAACACTCCCGTACGGCTGGCGTTCAAGAGCGGCGAGGTCGTGCTGGAGGCCGGCAGCGGCGACGAGGCGCAGGCCGTCGAGGCGCTGCCCGTGGACTACGAGGGCGAGGAGATGAACATCGCCTTCAACCACCAGTTCCTGCTGGAAGGGCTCGGAGCCATCGACTCCGACGTGGCGCGGCTGCAGATGACCACCTCGACGAAGCCCGCCATCCTCACCGGCGGCAAGCCTGTGGATGACGGGGGTGTCACCGACTACCGTTACCTGATCATGCCCATCCGCCTGTCAGGCTGAGCCTGTCATCAGAGATGATGGAACCCTGACAAGGGGGTTGCACACATGCAGATCGGCATGATCGGACTGGGCAAGATGGGCGGCAACATGGCCGAACGGCTGCGCCGTGGCGGTCATGAGGTGGTCGGCTACGACCGCGATCCGGCGATCAGCGACGTCGGCAGCCTGAAGGAGCTGGTCGAGCGCCTGCAGGCACCGCGTGCGGTCTGGGTCATGGTGCCCGCCGGCAAACCCACCCAGACCACCATCGACGACCTCGGCCAGCTGCTCAACGAGGGCGACATCGTCGTCGACGGCGGTAATTCACACTATGTGGACGACCAGAAGCACGCCGCCGAGCTCGCCCAGAGGGGCGTCGGCTTCGTCGACTGCGGCGTCAGCGGCGGCGTCTGGGGTCTGCAGAACGGCTACGCCCTCATGTGCGGCGGCGACAAGCCGCACGTCGACCGTCTCATGCCGATCTTCGAGACGCTCAAGCCCGAGGGCCGCGACGGCTTCGTCCACGCGGGCGACGTCGGCGCCGGCCACTTCGCGAAGATGGTCCACAACGGCATCGAGTACGGCATGATGCAGGCGTTCGCGGAGGGCTGGGAGCTGCTCGAGGCCTCCGACATCGTCAAGGACGTCAAGGGCTCCTTCGCCAGCTGGCGCACCGGCACCGTCATCCGCTCGTGGCTGCTCGACCTGCTGGTGCGCGCGCTCGACGACGACGAGCACCTCGACGAGCTGCGCGGCTACGCGCAGGACTCCGGCGAGGGCCGCTGGACGGTCCAGGCGGCCGTCGACCACGCCGTGCCGCTGCCGGTCATCACCGCCGCGCTCTACGCCAGGTTCGCCTCGCGCCAGGACGACTCGCCGGCGATGAAGGTGGTCGCGGCGCTGCGCAACCAGTTCGGCGGCCACGCGATCGCCTCCGCGGAGGGCAGCCACGCCAAGGGCGCCGACGCCCCCGGCGCCGACGTGACGCCGCCGCGGGAGCTCGATCGCTAGGGTTTTCCACAGGAACGCATGCCGGTGCCCACAGCTGCCGCCGGGGCGCACTAACCTTCGTGGGGTGCATGTCGCCCACCTCTCGCTGACCGACTTCCGGTCCTACGCGTCCGTGGAGCTCGGTCTGGAGCCGGGCGTCACGGCGTTCGTGGGGCCCAACGGCCAGGGCAAGACCAATCTGGTCGAGGCCCTCGGCTATGTGGCGACGCACTCCAGCCACCGGGTGGCCAATGACGCGCCGCTGGTGCGGCAGGGCGCCACCCGGGCGATCGTGCGCTGCGCCGTCCACAGGGACGACCGGCGGGCGCTCATCGAGCTGGAGATCAACCCGGGCCGGGCCAACCGCGCCCGGCTCAACCGCTCGCCCGTCTCTCGCGCCCGCGACGTCGTCGGCCTGCTGCGCACGGTGCTGTTCGCCCCCGAGGATCTGGCGCTGTCCAAGGGCGACCCGTCCGAGCGCCGCCGTTTCCTCGACGACCTGCTGGTGGCCCGCACGCCCCGCTTCGCGGGTGTCCGGGCCGACTACGACCGGGTGCTGAAGCAGCGCGGCGCGCTGCTGCGTACGGCCGCGCAGGCCCGCAGAGGCGCCAGGAGCCCCCGCCGGCAGGAGAGGGACAGCGGGTTCGCCGCGGCGGGCGCTGGCGACGTCCTGAGCACTCTGGAGGTCTGGGACGCCCATCTCGCCCGGCACGGCGCCGAGCTGTTGCGCGGGCGGCTGGAGCTGATCGAGGCGCTGCGTCCGCTGGTCGCCGGTTCGTACGCCGCGCTCGCCCCGTCGAGCGCTCCCGCGACGCTGGCTTACCGCAGCTCGTTGTCCACAGGTGTGGACGCCGGCGAGGGTGGCCAGGAGGCAGAAGTCCCCGGTGAGCGGGGATCTTCCGATACACAGACGTTATCCACAGACTTGGGGAAAACCCTTGAAGACCGGCTGCGGGAGCGGCTATTGGAGGTCCGCCAGTCGGAGCTCGAACGCGGCGTCACCCTCGTCGGTCCACACCGCGACGACCTGATCCTCGGCCTCGGCGACCTGCCCGCCCGGGGCTACGCCAGCCATGGCGAGTCCTGGTCGTTCGCGCTGGCGCTCCGGCTGGCCGCCTACGACCTGCTGCGGGCCGACGGGGGCGACCCGGTGCTGATCCTCGACGACGTGTTCGCCGAGCTCGACAGCCAGCGCAGGCGGCGGCTCGCCGAGATGGTGGCGCCGGCCGAGCAGGTGCTCATCACCGCGGCCGTGCCCGACGACGTGCCCGGGGAGCTGACGGGAAGCCGCTTCGACGTCGCAGAGGGGAGTGTCACCCGTGTCCGCTGACGATCCGCGGCCCTCCGCGGAGCCGTTCCGCTCGGTCCGGGGGCGGTCCGCGGGTTATCCACAGGCCGCACCACAACCGGGGACGGCGAGCGCGTCCCCGGGAGGCGGTGCCGGGGCTTCTCCACAGGGTGCCCGCGACGGGCTCGCCGCTCCTCCACAGGGGGTGTCCGAAGGTGCCGCCGGCCGTACGCCGGGTGAGGGTGCGGCTGTGGACGAAGGGCCGGCGCCGCAGCATGTGACGGCCCGCGGCGCGGCGCTGGCGCGGGAGAAGCTCGCCCAGGCCAAGGCGGACGCCGCCAAGCGCGGGCAGCTCCCCCGGCGCGAGCCCAGGCGCAAGGGCGGCGGCGCGCGCCGCAACAGCGGCGACCCCCAACTGTTCGGCCGCGCCATCGCCGACCTGCTGGCCGACCGCGGCTGGGAGCGTCCGGTGGCGGTCGGCGCGGTGTTCGGGCGATGGCACGAGATCGTCGGCCCCGAGCTGGCCGCCCACACCAAGCCCGAGTCGTTCGAGGACGGCGAGGTGCTGGTCCTGGCCGACTCCACCGCGTGGGCGACGCAGGTCCGGCTGCTCGCGCGCACCCTCGTCCGCCGGCTCAACGAGGAGCTGGGCGACGGCACGGTCACGAAGGTCAAGGTCAGGGGGCCGCAGAACGCCCCGCGTCCTTCGGGCGGTTTGCGGGTGACCGGAAGCCGAGGGCCCCGCGACACCTATGGATGACGGCGTTCGGCCGTTGTCCACAGCCCGCCGCTCGCGATAGCGGCGTTCGGCCGCTGTCCGCGGCAGGCGCCCGGCGCCGCCGCGGATGGCGTGCTCACCCCTGTCTCCACCAGGTGTTTCGCGCCGTCAGGGCGCTTCGGTCGTCAATCCGCAGCAGGTGTTCCGGACCGCCATGGGGCAGGTGTTCGGCCGCCATCCGCAGCAGGCGCTTCGCGTTGCGGCGGTTGGGCGCCGAGGGCGATCAGAAAGCCGGAGACGCGATAGGCCCCCTTTCCGGAGGGGGGATGCTTGCCAGGGGGCAAAACGAGCTAGCGAGCATCACAGGCGCGTTCATTGCCACCTCGGGCCTCCGGAGGCGGTAGAATGAAAAAGGATTCCGGACACGTCCGCTTGCGTGTCACCCCGGCAGCAAGCCGACTCCCCTGGGTGACCGCGCATCGGGGCACTCACGACGGTGACGGGCACGGCAGGGGCAGCTTTGTGATTGATCGCCTCCCCCGCCGCGTGTCCGCGGCAGGAGGATTTCGCAGTTGTCCTACGACGCTAGCTCAATCACCGTACTCGAGGGGCTTGAGGCGGTCCGCAAGCGCCCGGGTATGTATATCGGCTCCACCGGCGAGCGAGGTCTGCACCACCTGGTCTACGAGATCGTGGACAACGCGGTGGACGAGGCCCTGGCCGGCTACGCCACCAGGATCGACATCACACTGCTGGCCGACGGCGGCGTCCGTGTGGTCGACGACGGGCGCGGCATCCCCACCGGCATCCACCCGGTGGAGAAGCGATCCGCCGTCGAGGTCGTGCTGACCACGCTGCACGCGGGCGGAAAGTTCGACAGCCAGTCCTACGCGGTCTCCGGCGGCCTCCACGGCGTCGGCTCGGCCGTCGTCAACGCGCTGTCCACCGCCATGGACGTCGAGATCAAGCAGAACGGCCACTACTGGCGCCAGCGCTACGAGATGTCCAAGCCGGTCGCTCCGCTGGCCAAGGGCGAGGCGGCCGACGACACGGGCACCTCGATCACGTTCTGGCCCGACCCCGACGTCTTCGAGACCACGGCCTGGAACTACGAGACGCTCTCGCGGCGGTTCCAGGAGATGGCCTTCCTCAACAAGGGCCTGACGATCACCTTCACCGACGAGCGTCCCGAATACGTCAACGGTGAGCCGACCACCGTGACGTACTGCTACCAGGGCGGCCTGGCCGACTTCGTCCAGCACCTCAACACCAAGAAGGAGCCGGCGCACGCGTCGATCGTCTCCTTCGAGGAGGAGGGCGACGGCATCGCGGTCGAGATCGCCATGCAGTGGAACAACTCGTTCTCCGAGTCCGTCTACACCTTCGCCAACACGATCAACACCGCGGAGGGCGGCACCCACGAGGAGGGCTTCCGCGCGGCGCTGACGTCGATCGTCAACCGCTACGCGCGCGAGCAGAAGTTCCTCAAGGAGGGCAAGGACGACAACCTCACCGGTGAGGACGTGCGCGAGGGGCTGACCGCGATCATCTCGGTCAAGCTCTCCGACCCCCAGTTCGAGGGTCAGACCAAGACCAAGCTGGGCAACACCGAGGCCAAGTCGTTCGTCCAGAAGGCCTGCAACGACCATCTGCGCGACTGGTTCGAGCGCAACCCCGGCGAGGCCAAGGACATCATCAACAAGTCGCTGCAGGCCTCGCGCGCCCGCATCGCCGCGCGCCAGGCCCGCGACCTGACCCGGCGCAAGTCGCTGCTCGAGTCGGGCAGCGGGCTGCCCGGCAAGCTGGCCGACTGCCAGTGGAACGACCCCGAGAAGTGCGAGCTGTTCATCGTCGAGGGCGACTCCGCCGGCGGCTCGGCCAAGGGCGGTCGCGACTCGCGTTTCCAGGCGATCCTGCCCATCCGCGGCAAGATCCTCAACGTGGAGAAGGCCCGGATCGACAAGGTGCTCAAGAACGCCGAGGTCCAGGCGCTGATCACGGCGCTCGGCACCGGCGTGCACGACGAGTTCGACATCACCAAGCTGCGCTACCACAAGGTCATCCTCATGGCCGACGCCGACGTCGACGGCCAGCACATCAACACGCTGCTGCTGACGCTGCTGTTCCGGTTCATGCGCCCGCTGATCGAGGCCGGCCACGTCTACCTGTCGTGCCCGCCGCTCTACAAGATCAAGTGGGACCGCAAGGGCGAGGAGGCGTCGTACGCCTACTCCGACACCGAGCGCGACGCGATCATCAACGAAGGCATCGCCAACGGCCGGCCCGACCCGCGGCCGCGTGACAACGTCCAGCGCTTCAAGGGTCTGGGCGAGATGAACGCGGGGCAGCTGTGGGAGACCACGATGAACCCCGCGACGCGGCTGCTGCGCCTCGTCACGCTCGACGACGCGGCGCAGGCCGACGACCTGTTCAGTGTGCTCATGGGCGAGGACGTCGAGGCGCGGCGCGACTTCATCATCCGCAACGCGCGCGACGTCCGCTTCCTCGATGTATAGCCAGCAGAAGGACCTTTACCTGTGACGGACGTGAACACCACTCCCCCGGCTGACCGCATCGAGCCGGTGGACATCCAGTCCGAGATGCAGCGCAGTTACATGGACTACGCGATGTCCGTCATCGTGTCCAGGGCGCTGCCGGACGTACGCGACGGGCTCAAGCCGGTGCACCGGCGGGTGCTCTACGCGATGTACGACGGTGGCTACCGTCCCGACCGCGGCTACTTCAAGTGCGCCCGCGTCGTCGG
Source organism: Nonomuraea aridisoli (assembly GCF_003236395.1). Classification (GTDB taxonomy): domain Bacteria; phylum Actinomycetota; class Actinomycetes; order Streptosporangiales; family Streptosporangiaceae; genus Nonomuraea; species Nonomuraea aridisoli. The sequence goes on from NZ_POUD01000082.1 coordinate 18,719, forward strand.
CGACGTGATGGGCACCTACCACCCGCACGGCGACACCTCGATCTACGACGCGCTGGTCCGCCTGGCGCAGTCGTGGTCGCTGAGATATCCGCTGGTCGACGGCCAGGGCAACTTCGGCTCGCCGGGCAACGACCCGGCGGCGGCGATGCGGTACACCGAGTGCAAGCTCGCGCCCATCGCCATGGAGATGCTGCGCGACATCGACAAGGAGACCGTCGACTTCCGTCCCAACTACGACGGCAAGTCGCAGGAGCCCGACGTGCTGCCGTCGCGGTTCCCGCAGCTCCTGGTCAACGGCTCGGGCGGCATCGCCGTCGGCATGGCCACCAACATCCCGCCGCACAACCTGCGCGAGGTCGCGGCGGCGGTCAAGTGGGCGCTGGAGAATCCGGAGGCCCCCGACGAGGAGCTGCTCGAAGCCGCGATCAAGCTGGTCAAGGGCCCCGACTTCCCCACCAAGGCGCTCATCGTGGGCCGGCGGGGCATCGAGGACGCCTACCGCACCGGCCGCGGCTCGATCACCATGCGCGCGGTGGTCGAGGTCGAGGAGGACAAGGGGCGGCAGGCGCTGGTCGTCACCGAGCTGCCGTACCAGGTCAACCCCGACAACCTGGCGCTGAAGATCGCCGAGCTGGTCCGTGAGGGCAAGCTGTCCGGCATCGCCGACGTGCGCGACGAGAGCTCCTCGCGCGTCGGGCAGCGGCTGGTGATCGTGCTCAAGCGCGACGCGGTCGCCAAGGTCGTGCTGAACAACCTGTACAAGCACACCCAGCTCCAGGACACCTTCGGCGCCAACATGCTGGCGCTGGTCGACGGGGTGCCGCGCACGCTGCGGCTCGACCAGTTCATCCGCCACTACGTGGCGCACCAGATCGAGGTCATCGTCCGCAGGACGCGCTACCTGCTGCGCAAGGCCGAGGAGCGCGCCCACATCCTGCTCGGCCTGCTGAAGGCCCTCAGCAGGCTCGACGAGGTCATCGCGCTGATCCGGGCGTCCGAGTCCGCCTCGCACGCCCAGCAGGGCCTCATGACGCTGCTGGAGATCGACGAGGTCCAGGCGCAGGCCATCCTCGACATGCAGCTGCGCAAGCTGGCCGCCCTGGAGCGGCAGGCCATCCAGGACGAGTACGACTCCCTGATGACGCAGATCGCGGAGTACAACTCGATCCTGGCCAGCGAGGCCCGCCAGCGCGAGATCGTCAACGACGAGCTGGCCGAGATCGTCGCCCGTTACGGCGACGAGCGGCAGACCGAGATCATCGCCTACGACGGCGACATGTCGATCGAAGACCTCATCGCCGAGGACGAGATCGTCGTCACGATCACCCGCGGCGGCTACGCCAAGCGCACCAAGACGGACCTCTACCGCGCCCAGAAGCGCGGCGGCAAGGGCGTCAGGGGCGCTCAGCTGCGCCAGGACGACATCGTCGACCACTTCTTCGTCACCACGACGCATCACTGGCTGTTGTTCTTCACGAACAAGGGCCGGGTATACCGGGTCAAGGCGTACGAACTGCCCGATGCCGGTCGTGACGCACGAGGCATGCATTTGGCGAACCTTCTCGCCATGCAGCCCGACGAAACAGTCATGGAAGTTCTCGACCTGCGCGACTACACGGTCGCGCCGTATCTCGTCCTCGCCACCCGCAGCGGGCTGGTGAAGAAGACGCGCCTGGCCGAATACGACTCCCCCAGGTCCGGCGGTCTCATCGCCATCAACCTGCGGGAGGACGACGAGGTCATCGGCGCGCGTCTGGTCTCCGAATCCGACGATCTGCTGCTCGTCTCCAAGGGCGCGCAGGCGATCCGGTTCACCGCCTCCGACGAGGCGCTGCGGCCGATGGGCCGGGCGACCAGCGGTGTCATCGGCATGAGGTTCCTCGAAGGTGACGAACTTCTCGCCATGAATAGGATCGCTGACGGTCAAGACGTGCTTATCGCCACTAAGGCTGGGTACGCGAAACGGACGCCAGTGGAGCAGTATCCAGTTCAAGGACGTGGCGGTAGAGGCGTGCTTACTGCGAAAATCGTTTCTTCCCGTGGCAAGCTGGTCGGAGCCGTCATGGTCAACCCAGAGGACGAGGTCTTCGCGATCACGTCCGCCGGCGGCGTGATCCGGACGAGCGCCGGTGAGATCAAGCAGTCCGGCCGCCAGACCATGGGAGTGCGATTGATGAATCTCGCCGAAGGCGACAGCGTGGTGGCCCTCGCCCGGAACGCGGAGTCCATCGAGGCTCCGGTGGACAATGAGGAAAACGGGGGAGGAGAGTAGCCCATGAGCGCCCAGGGTGGCTCCGCCAGGACGAAGGCTTCCGGCGCTTCCGGTAACGGGAAGCAGCCGCAGAAGCCCGCGGAAACCGAGATGTTCGACGCGGTTGACGAAGGCAAGGACGCCAAGCCCGGTCCGGGCAGGCCGGCCGCGCCTCAGGAGGACGGCAACAGGCCCAGGCCGCCGGGCCCGCCGCAGCAGGCGGCACCCCAGCACGGGCCGCCTCAGGGTCCGCCTCCTGGGCCCCAGCACGACGGCAACGAAACGGTGCGCATGCGTCCGTCGCTGGCCACCGAGGCCCCGCCGGCCGTCGAACTGCCGAAGAAGAAGTCGTCCGGCGGCGGGGGCAACCGGCTCCCCCGCAAGGCCCATCTGGTCCTGCGCCGCGTCGAGCCGTGGTCGGCCATGAAGTTCAGCTTCGTGGTCTCCCTGGTCTGCTTCGTGGTGCTGTTCGTGGCGGTCGCCGTCCTGTACGGCGTGCTGTCGGCCCTGGGCGTGTTCGACTCGGTCGTCGACCTGGTCAACCAGCTCGGACAGGGTGAGGGCGGCCAGAACTCCATCCCGATCGACATCGCCTCGTGGTTCGAGCCGGTGCGCATCCTCGGCTACACGGCCCTGATCGGGGCGGTGAACGTCGTGCTGATCACCGCTCTGGCCACACTGGGCTCGGTCATCTACAACATCGCCTCCGACCTGGTCGGCGGCGTCGAGGTGACCTTCAGCGAGGCCGAGTAGGCCGGGCCGCTCGCGCCGTACGAGATGGCGGTACGGCGCGAGCAGCCTGCCAGAGGCGGTAAGCTTTTCTTCGTCCGAGCAACCGGTTCGCCTCAAAGGGGCGGATGCGATAACGTTCGGTGTGCGTGCGGGGCTATAGCTCAGACGGTTAGAGCGCTTCCCTGATAAGGAAGAGGTCCCAGGTTCAAGTCCTGGTAGCCCCACCTAGTTCAGAGGCCATTTCCGAAGATCGGGAGTGGCCTTTTTGATGTCCGACTGCGGTTCGCGAGTTCGGTGGCGTCGTTCGTGATCTCGGGCGAAGTGCGTCTCGGCGGATCGGCCTCGACTGGGTTACGCTGGAACCGTCTGGGGGGCCTCGAAGCCGGCGGTCTCCTCAGGGAGCCCCTACCGGCTGAGGTAGGCCAACGTGGAGGGCTTCCACTCGATGCAGGAGTTCATCGAAAGTGCCGGCGACCTCGCCAGTCTCCTCGGGCTGATCGGCAGTATCCCCGGTACGGTCATCGCACTGCGCCAGCTCAAGAACCGGCAGCGCTGCAAGCAGTGCACCACCCCTGTGAGCGACGACGACGAGTAGGCGCTGCGCCCTACGGCGAAGTCGTGGGGCGCAGCTGCCGCTTCGGTGGTCATCGCCGCGGCGAGCGCACCGGCGGCTTTCGCGTTCATGCTCGCCCGTGACACCGCAGGCGCTCCGGCCGTACTCGTCGCCGGCCGTCCGCTCGTCCCGATCGACTGCAGTCATTCCGGGTCGGGGAGATCGACGGGTGGGCCGATCGGGGGGTCGGTGGCCAGGGTGTGGGCGGCGCCGAGGATGGTGAGGATCGTCCCCACGGCCTGGGGTGCGCACTCGTACTCGCCGCGCCGCCGTTGGATGATCAGCCTGGCGCTCTGCAGTGCGCGCAGGTGGTGATAGAGCTGGCCGCTGGTGGTCTGCTCGCCGTCTCCGCCGAGGGACTCCTGCAGCTCGGCAGAGCTGCACCGGCCGCGGCGGATGAGTGTGCCGAGCAGCTCCAGCCGGGGCCGGCTGGCGAGGGACTCCAGGAGGTCGGCGGCCGGCGTCCAGTCGGCCGACAGCAGCTCGGCGAGGGAGACCTCCCTTGTCCAGAGGTTCTCGCCGCTGGTCAACAGTGCGGCTCCGACGTAGCCCACCGTCCCGAGCTCGTCCTTCGTCTCCGCCTGGCGGCGCATCTGGGCGAGCACCTTCATCAGGGATGGCGAGTCCGGCGGGCGTGGTGGGGGGTCGGCGGCGTCCAACCGGTTTTCCAGCCGGGCGATCCGGCGCTCGAGATCGGCGAGTCTGTCCTCGCTCACGGCACTCTCCTACGTTCTTTCGTATTTACGACGTAGCGTAGGAAGTAGAGGCGGGTATGGCAATGCCAGCGGCGTGAAGCGGCCCTCAAGCACGCCGGAGGGTGAGGGTTCGCAGGTCTACAGCGTCGGCCATGGCTTGGGCGCCTTTGTCGTTGAGGTGCATGCCGTCGCCGACGTCGAGGGTGGGGTGGATGTGGTCGGGGGCTTCGGGGTTCTCGACGGCTCGGGCCACGTCGAAGACGGCGTCGAAGGTGTCGGTGGTGCGAATCCAGTCGTTCACCTGGCGTCGGGTGGCGAGGCCCTCGGGGGTGCTGATCCCGGGGTGGACGGCGCCGGCGAAGGGGCCGATGGTGGCGGCGAGGATCTTCAGTCCGGCCTGGTGGGCGCGGTGCGCCAGGGTCGTGAAGCCCTCGATGAGGGCGTCGGCGGTGGCGGGGGGCTCGCCGGAGAGGCCGGGCAGGCCGAGGTCGTTGATGCCGAAGTGCACCAGCACGTGGGTGACGCCCGGGATCGAGAGGACGTCACGGTCGAAGCGGGCCAGGGCGTGCTCGCCGACCTCGTCCTTCAGCAGGCGGTTTCCGGAGATGCCCTGGTTGACGACCCATCCGTGCTGGAGGCGGCGGTTGAGGAAGTCCACGGAGCGGTTGTCGGCTCCGGTGGTGGAGCCGACTCCTTCGAACCAGGAGTCGCCGAACGCCACGGCGATCGCGGTGTCGTCCGGGGCGAGCACGTCGACGCCTGAGACGTAGAACCTGGCGTCGGCCTGCTCGGCCTCGGGGAGGGTGGGAGAGGTGACGTGGTTGCCGCGGGCTATGTGGGCGGTCTGCATGGGTCTGTGGGAGTAGGTGGCCAGGCCCGTCGGCTCGGGGAGGTAGAGGCTGAGGTGCAGGTCGGCGCCGGGGTTGACGGGCAGGTGGGCCGGGTCGCTGACGGCTTCCTCCCCTGGTGGGATGGTGAGGCTCTCGGCGCCGTCGAAGGTGAGGGTGGCCCGCCCGCGGTCGGTGGCGGCCGATGCGGCGGCGATGGTCAAGGGCGTGCGGCCGTAGCGGTTCGTCAGGCGTACGCGGAGGAGTTCTCCTCCCCCGGCCATGTGGAGCGCCTGACGCAGGGTCTGGTCGGCGAAGCCGCGTGGTTCGGTGAGCTGGATGTGCTCGTAGGGGCTGATCACCGCGCTGCGGAAACCGGCTGTCCACATGATGTTCTCTCCATTCGGTGCACAACGGTGGGCGAAGTCTGATCTGGGTGAGGTGTGCGGCGCTGGTCAGGGCTTGAGCACGTAGCGACCGCGTACGCCGCCCTTGGCCATGGCCCGGTGGGCGTGGGCGACGTCGTCGAGCGGCATGCTCGCGTGCACCCGGGCCGGCAGCTCGCCGGACGCGGTACGGGCGAGCAGGCCGCCCAGTCGAGGGCCGTCGGGGTGCGCCACCACGACGGCCACGGTGATCCCACGTTCCGAGGCCGGCTTGGCGCTCGGCTGGACGCCGACGAAGGCCCCGCCGTCGCGGACGAGGGCAAGGCCCCGCTCCTGCAGCGCCGCACCGTCGGCGACCGCGTCCCAGCCCGGCTCGGCGTCCGTGGTGAACTCGGCGCCGAGGCCGCGTACGAACTGCTCGTCCTCGGCCCTGGCCAGGCCGGTCACCTGCCAGCCGCGGTCGGGCGCGAGCGCGGCGACGTACCCTCCGACCGCGCCGGCCGCGCCGGTCACCAGCAGCCGGTTGCCGTCGGCGGGCGCGTCGCCGAGCAGGTCGAGGAGTTGAACGGCGGCCAGCCCGTTGAGGGGCACCGTCGACGCCGTGACCAGGTCCAGCCCGTCGGGAACGACGGCGAGGTCGGCGGCCGATGCGACGAGCTGCTCGGCGTAGGTGCCGAAGTCGCGGTCGAAGCCGCTCACCAGGCCGGCGACCCGGGTGCCGGCGGCCAGGTCCACGCCGGGGCCGGTGGCGACGACGGTGCCGGCGAAGTCCCAGCCCAGGCCGGTGCGTTCGGGCTGGTCGATCAGCCCCATGGTGTGGAAGAGGCCGCGCGCGACCCCGAGGTCCACGGGGTTGACCGGCGCGGCGGCGATCTGGACCCGGACCTCGCCGGGCCCGGGCTCGACGAGGGGAACGTCGATGATCTCGATCGAGTCGGGTCCGCCCGGGACGCGGACGACGGCGGTGCGGAAGGTAGAGCTGCCCATGGTGACGCTCCTTGTATCGGGTGGTTGTGCTGCACCACCCTGGAAGGGTTACTCTCCAATGGGAAGTACGCACTTCGAAGTGCGTAGGTCACCCCTCGGTAGGAAGGAGCGGTCGATGCCGACGATGACGGCGGCCCAGCAGCGGGCACAGGCCAAGCTCGACTACGACGCGTTCCTGGCGGGCTGCCCCAGTCGCCGGCTGCTCGACCGGATCTCCGACAAGTGGGTCGCGCTGGTCCTGGCCGCGCTCGGCAGCGACGGCCCGCACCGTCCCGGGGCCGACGGCGTCGGCGAGCCGCGGTCGATGCGCTACTCCGAGCTGGCCCGCCGGCTGGCCGGGATCAGCCAGAAGATGCTCACCCAGACGCTGCGCTCCCTGGAGCGCGACGGCCTGATCACCCGCACCGTGACGCCGACCGTGCCGGTCACCGTCACCTACGAGCTGACCGAGCTCGGCCTCTCGCTCCACGACCTCATGCGCGGCGTCAAGGAATGGGCCGAGGCGCACATGGACGAGGTGCTCTCCAATCGCGAGGCATACGACACCCGTGTCGACTGAACGCCGCCGGTGAGGCGGTGACTGGATCGACGGTTAGGAGCAGCGGGTGCGGGGGCGTTCCAGGTTGGTCACCAGGCGGTCGAGCAGCGCGGGGTCGGTGGGCAGCGCGCCGTGGTTCACGCCCGGGTTGTCGGTCAGGCTGAAACGGTGGCAGCGCATGGCCCGCCAGACCAGGATGGCGGTGTTGGTGATGTCCTCCTGGTTGCCGTCGCCGCCCCGGTAGATGAACCGGTCGGGGTCGGCGATCTGCCCGATGGCCAGGTTCTCCAGCCGGGCGCCGACGTTCGTCGGCAGGCCGGAGCCCCGCTCCCCGTAGACGTCGACGTTCGGGAACGACCGGCGGTCGGCGAACTTGACGAAGCCGATGTAGTGGTCGGCGAGCCGCCTGGCCGTGCGCAGCCTGGCGTCGGCGAACAGGCGCGGGTAGTCGCGCGGGGTGTACGAGCGGCCCGTCGAGGAGTCGTGGACGACCACCTCGCGGTCGCCGAAGACCGCCGGGTCGGCGGCGCTCATGTAGGTCGAGGGGGCGCTCTGGTACATCAGCGCGCTGCTGCGCGCGTTCGCCCTGGTCGTGGGGTAGCCGAAGTCACGGACGTTCTGGCCGGTGAACATCAGCGAGTACATCGAGCCCTGCCCCGGCATGTTGCCCGCGATCGGGGTGAAACCGTGGATGTACCTGTCGCGCCACGCCTGGCTGGAGTGCGTGAGCAGGTACTGCGCGTACAGCGGGCCGTTGGAGTGGCCGACCAGGTGCACCGGCCGGTCGCCGTTGTCGCGGTAGGTCTCCTCGATGAGTTCGCGGGTTCGCTCGAGGAAGCCGCCCATGTCGGGGGTGAGCCGGGCGTCGTACCCGGCGACCCGGATGTCCTTGTCCCGCTTGTATCCGGCCTCCTCCAGCCTGCGATACATCGCCTGGTAGTACGGCGCGCTGCCGGTGCTGCCGTAGTCCATGATCTCGACGGTGACGCCGGGCTGCTCGGAGAAGCGCGCCGGCATCGGCACCGACGGGTCGTGGCGGTAACGCAGCGTGAGCAGCTTGTCCTGGCAGACCTGGCTGAACCTGCTCGGCTGGTCGTTCTGGAACCAGTCCTGGAAGGTGCCCGAGCGCGGGCAGCCGGGCGCGGTCCTCTGGTCGCGTACGCTCACCAGGAGCTTGGTGAAGTGGAACGCGGGGAACAGCACGACGGGGGTTTTCGCCGGCGGCTGAGGGGGCCTGGCCGGGCCCGCGAACAACCCCAGCGGAAGCAGCGCCGCGATGACACCGTGCATGTGGCGGCCACCCACCATCGGAACCCCCTGAAGAGATCGTCACCCATGATCACGCTCTGTGACATCTCAAGGTAGTCCTGTTGTCCGGCTGTGGGTGGGAGCGGCGCCGCTGGTGTGTCCCGCGGCACCCCGTCGCTCGGCCTGGGCGCGGGAGGGAGCAGCGGGCAGGATGGCAGGGGTGGGGCGAGTGAAGGTGGTCGCGACGCGATGGGGGTCCTGTACCAGGACGGGGATGTTCAGGGGCGCGTGCTCGTCCCTTATCTCCGTGCGGAGGGGTGTGCGGCGCCGGAACAGGACATCCGGGCCGCCGGTGACGGCTGGAGCCGGCGTGCCTGAGCAATGACGCGGCGACGTGGTGTTCGTCGACGATCGGCCGGTCAACCTCGCTCCCGCCCGTTCCCTGGGGATGCGCACGGTGCTCTTCCGGAGCGATCGGCATGTTTGACACCGCTGTTAAAGGCGGATTTCATGTATGTCATGGGTGTCAAGGACGGCTCTCATGAGAAGTCCGAGATGGTGACGCGCACCGGGATCGACGTGGTGCACGAGTTCTGGGCACGGGTCTGGCAGGCGCAGGACTGGGACGCCATCGACGAGCTCGTCGCCGAGGACTTCGTCCTCATCTCGGGAGGAGACCGCGTCGAGTCCCGTGCCGCCTTCAAGGAGTGGGCCAAGGGGTTCGGCGCCGGGTTCCGCGACCTGACGTTCGAGGTGGTCGAGTCGTTCGAGAACCACGACGGCTCCCGCGTCTGTTCCCTGTGGCGGCTCACCGGCCGTAACAACGGCGCCTTCGGCACCGAGCCGGACGGGCAGCCCGTCGAGATGACCGGCACGGCCGTCTGGGCCGTCCGCGACGACGGCAAACTCCTCTCCAACCAGGTCGAGCGCAACGCCTTCGAGGTCTACAGGAAGCTCACCGGCGGCCGTTGACGGGGTCCCGAAGACTCGGGACGTCCGTCCTGGATGTCGGGATGTCGGGATGCCGGGGTGATGACCGCGGGACGGCCGGACACCGAGGCTTGAGGGGTTGATCGGTCCCTCAAGGAGGTTTCACGGTGTCCGTTAGCACTACGACCGGCGTCGGGCATGGGAGGAGCGCGGTCGCCGCCGCGACCGCGGTGCTGGTCGCGGCGGAGGCGGTGGTCGCCGGGGTCATGGCGGGGGACGTCTCCGACCACTCCACCGGTGTCGGGCTGATCTCCGAGGCGCTGCTCGGGCTCGCCTTCCTCGTCGCCGCCGCGGCTCTCGCGCTCTTTCTCCCCTCCGGTACGGTCGCCCGCGCCGCCTGCCTGCCGGGCAGGCCGGCGGCTGCTGGAGCACGGCCGGTACGAGCCGGCGTTCCCCCACCTGTCGGAGCGGGAGCGGGCCGTGCTCGACCTGCTCGCCGCCGCGTACGAGACGGCGAGGATCGCGGCCACCCTGCACCTGAGCGTCAAGACCGTGCGCAACTACCTGACCCGTCTCCCCCGCCGGATCGGCGCGCCCGACCGGGCCGCGGCCGCCGAGATGGCGCGGCAGGCCGGGCTGGGCCGGGGCTGAGCCTCAGGTCGGGGAGATCCGGCGTTCGGTGGCGGCGATGAAGTCGTGCAGGGTGCGTCGGGTGCGGGTGAGCGTGTCGAGGTGCTCGTCCAGGCCCCGCAGGCGGGCGCGGAGGGCGGTCAGGAGCTCGGGGCACGGCTCGAGGTCGGGGGCCGTGCCGGTGGCGCACGGCAGCAGGAAGCGGATCTCCTCGGTGGACAGCCCGGCTTCGAGCAGGCGCCTGATCTGGATCACGGTCAGGACGTCGTCGTCGGCGTACTCGCGGTAGCCGCTGGCGGCGCGGCGGGGTTCGAGCAGGCCCTGGGCCTCGTAATAGCGCAGCTGGTGGGTGTGGACGCCGGTCCTGCGGCTGAGCTCGCCGATGAGCATGCGCTGCTCTCCCTTGACCTTCATACCGGTGTGAACGTTGAGGATGCTGCCATCACATCCCCTGGAGGAGGACACGATGCGCGATCTCGACGCCGGACCCGTGACGGTCATCGGACTCGGGCTGATGGGCCAGGCGCTGGCCGGGGCGTTCCTGCGCGACGGGCGCCCCACGACCGTGTGGAACCGTACGGAGGGAAAGGCCGGCGAGCTGGTCGCCCAGGGGGCGCGGCTCGCCGGCTCGGCCGATGAGGCGGTCGCGGCCAGTCCGCTCGTGGTCGTCTGCGTCTCCGACCAGCACGCCGTGCACGGGCTGGTGGAGCCGCTGGGCGACGTCCTGGAAGGGCGGGTGCTGGTGAACCTGAGCTCGGGCACGTCGCAGGCGGCCCGCGACACGGCCGAGCAGGTGGCGAAGCGGGGCGGCGCGTACCTCGCCGGGGCGATCATGGCCGTGCCCGCGACCATCGGCACGGCGCAGGCCACCATCGTCTACAGCGGCCCCAAGGCGGCCTTCGACCGGCACGAACCCGCCCTGAGAAGCCTCGCCGGCCGCACGGCGTACCTCGGCGCCGACCACGGCCTGGCGGCGCTGCACGAGGTGGCCGTGCTGAGCCTGATGTGGAACGTCCTGAACGGGTTCCTGCACGGCGCCGCCCTGCTCGGCGCGGCGGGGGTGGACGCCTCGGCGTTCGTCCCGCTCGCCAAGGAGGGCGTCTCGACGGTGAGCGACTGGCTGGACGGGTACGCGCGGCAGATCGACGAGGGGGCGTATCCGGTGCTCGACTCGACGATCGACACCCACCTGGCCGCGATGGAGCACGTCGTCGAGGAGAGCGAGGCCCTCGGGGTCGACGCCGAGCTGCCGCGGTTCGTCAAGGCGCTGGCCGAGCGGGCCGTGGCGGGCGGGCGTGGGGGCGACGGCTACGCGGCGATGATCGAGTCGTTCCGTACGCCCGCCTCGGCCTGAACGGTCAGTCGAGGCCGAGGGCCATGAAACCGCCGTCCACGGGGAGGGTGACGCCGGTGATGTAGGCGGCACGGGGTGAGGCGAGGAAGACGATCGCCTCGGCGATCTCGCGGGCGCTGCCGAGGCGGCTCAGCGGGACCCGCGCCCCCATCTTGGCGAACTCCTCCTCGCCGATCCCGGCGACCACGTTCTCGGTGTACGTGTGGCCGGGTGCGACGGCGTTGACCCGGACGCCGCTGCGCCCGAACTCCACCGCCCATGTGCGGGTGAAGGAGTCGACGGCGGCCTTGGAGGCGCCGTACACGGACGTGCCGCCCATGCCGCTCAGGGCGGCGATGCTGGAGACGCTCACCACGGCCCCTCCTCCCCTGGCCGCCATCCCCCGCAGGACGGCCTGGGTGAGGAAGTACGTGCCGCGCACGTTGGTGTCGAGCATCTGGGTGAAGGTGTCGAGGCCCTGGTCGAGGGTGGCCGCGAACGGGAAGGCGCCGGCGTTGTTCACCAGCACGTCGACGTCGCCCGCCGCGTCGGCGAGCCGGCGTACCGACTCCAGATCGCCGAGGTCGGCGGCGACGAACGCGGCCTTGCCGCCGGCCGACTCGATGGCGTTGACGGTGCCCGCGCCCTTGGCGGTGTCGCGGCCGGAGACGATCACGTACGCGCCCTCCTCGGCGAGCAGGAGCGCGGTCTCGCGGCCGATGCCGGACGTGCTGCCTGTGACGAGCGCGGTCTGGCCGTGGAACTGCATAGGAGAACACCCCTCTCAGGGGTTGATTCACGATAAATGGCGATTTATCGACATAACTTGGCCGATGCGCTGGACGCTTCCGGCGTGGCCATCAGGTCGTCCTATGCCCGCTACATGCCTTCTCCCACGTGGTGCCGTGCCAAATACGGGTTTTCGCGATGGCGGCCATAAGGCGGCGCTATGGAATGGCCGGAAGTTCCCCCGGAAGGCGGGGCTTACATCCCTCGACACCGATCCATGAGAGGGAGAAGACAATGGCCGAGAACGAGTTGTCGGGAACGGGCGCCCTGATCACCGGGGCCACGAAGGGCATCGGGCGGGAGACGGCGCACGTGCTGGCCCGGCTCGGCGCGCACGTGGTGCTGTCGGGCCGGGACGAGCAGCAGGGCAAGCAGATCGTCGAGGACATCCGCGCGCAGGGTGGCCGGGCCGACTTCGTGCCGGCGACGCTGCGCGACGAGCGCTCCGCCCGCGCCCTCGGCAGGAGCGCCACCGAGATCCTCGGCAAGGTGGACGTGCTGGTCAACAGCGCCGGCATCTACCCGTTCGCGCCGACGGCCGAGATGACCCAGCAGGACTTCCACGACGTCTACGCCGTCAACGTCCTGGCGCCCTTCTTCCTGGTGGCCGAGCTGGCCCCCGGGATGGCCGAGCGTGGCCAGGGCTCCATCGTGAACGTGACGACGATGGTGGCGGAGTACGGCCACGCGGGCTACAGCCTGTACGGGTCCAGCAAGGCCGCGGTCGCGCTGCTGACGAAGTCGTGGGCGGCGGAGTTCGGGCCGAGCGGGGTGCGGGTCAACGCGGTGAGCCCCGGGCCGACGCAGACCGAGGGCACCGCTCCCATGGGCGACGCGCTGGTCGCGCTGGCGAGCACCCTGCCCGCCGGGCGTCCGGCGGCGCCGCTGGAGATCGCCGAGGCGATCGCCTTCCTGGCCTCGCCGCGGGCGAGCTTCATCCACGGCACGACGCTGCACGTCGACGGCGGTCGCTGGGCCATCTGACCCCATACCTCAGGGCCGCCGCGACCCCCGGCGGCCCTCCGACCTTCCCAGGAGAACGAATGCCCATCCCCTTGGCCGACGCCAGTGACATGTTCGTCGTGCACACCATGTTCCGCCGCGAGTTCGGCTCCATGCCGGGGCTCGTACGCGGCGTGGCGGCCGGCGACGCACGGCGGGTCGAGCTGGTCGCCGGCCATGTCGCCCTGATCAACGGCGTGCTGCACCAGCACCACGCGGGAGAGGACGCGCACGTGTGGCCCCGCCTGCTGGAGCGGGTGCCGGAGAAGCTGAAGGCGCTCGTCGCCGTCATGGAGGAGCAGCACGAGGCCATCCACAAGGGCGCCCGGCGACTGGACGACGCGCTGGAGGTCTGGCGCGCCACCGCGTCGGCGGAGGCGCGTCCGCCGAGAAGTTCGTCCGCAGCGGAGACTGGCTGATGCTGGACGGATGGCGCGACAACGGGACGTACTACACGACAACAACGGCAGCCCGGGCAAGCCGATCGTCAAACGGCTCGAACGCGACCAGTACATCGCCCGCGGCAAGGGCATGGCGTTCAAGATCCACCAGTACTTCCCGCAGGAATGGAAGTCCGAAGCCCGTTCGTACTGGACGTGGTGAAGTGATCATCTGGCTGAACGGGACGTTCGGCGCGGGCAAGACCAGCACCGCCAGGGAGCTCGTGCCGATCGTCCCGGAGGCCCGCTACTTCGACGCACGGTCTCCGGGCTGCCGTCGGTCGGCGGCTTCCTGCTGAGTGTTCGTCCACAGGTTGTGTGTTCGAGGACTGGTGTTCTGTGGAGGGCGTTCGGGAGGGTGGTTCACCGGGGTCGGGG
>NZ_POUD01000083.1 GCF_003236395.1 Nonomuraea aridisoli
CGCGCTCGAGGAGTGGATCAAGGTCTGGAACGACAACGCCCGGCCCTTCAAGTGGACCAAGACCGCCGACCAGATCATCGACCGGATCTGCCGCTACTGCGACAGGATCTCAGGACCGGCTCACTAGCCCGCCGCGACCTCGTCGATCGGCTGGTCGAGCACGCGCAGGCCGTCGGCGACATGCATGCTCACCGCGATGACGGCCATGACTCCGGCGACGATGACGATCGCCGTCGCCGAGCCTAAGGCCGACGCCAGGAAGCCGGCGGCGAGCGGGCCGAGCCACCGGAGCGACCCGATGCCGAAGTCGATCGCGCTCGACACCCGGCCCACCAGCGCGTCCGCGATGAGGAACATCATCAGCGCTAGGAGCGCGCCGACCATCCACGCGACCCGCGCGAACGCCATCGCCAGGACCACCGCGGCGGTCGTCCAGGACTCCACGATGACGAGCAGCCGCCCGGGCACCCGCTGGCGATCCGGTTGGAGAGCAGCGCCCCGGCGAGCCCGCCGACGGCCCCGAGAGAGCTGACCGCGCCGACCAGCGCGGGGCTGCCGCCCAGGCTGTGAATGTGCACGATGACGAGGAGGAACAACCCGTCAGACAGGCGCTGGAGACCGCGATCCACACCGTCACGAACCGCAGGCACGCGTTGCCGCGGACGAACCGGAGCCCACCTTGGGTGGTTCCCCAAGGATTTTTCACTCGCCAGACTCTAAGGGCTCAAACGGTGACGATCAGGTACTTTCTGTGGCTCGGCTCATCACCACGCGGGGCACGACCTCGAGGCCCAGCTCCCGCTCGTGCTCCACCAGCGCCCGCAGCTGCGGCCCCCACGCGCTCCCGGGCAGCACCGAGAAGCCGTGCCGCGCGTACCAGGGCGCGTTCCACGGCACGTCGCGGCAGGTCGTCAGCGTCACCGCAGGCGCGCCCACGGCCCGCGCGTGGTCGAGCACGGCCGCCAGCAGCCGCCCGCCGATGCCCTGCCGCATGCTGCCGGGGTGGACGGCGAGCTGGTCGAGATGGACGTTGCCGTCGGCCCGGCCGATCAGCGCGAACCCGGCCGGCGGCTCCCCCTCGACCAGCACCGAGCCGGGGTCGTCCACGTCCTCGATCATGGTCGTGCCGGGCGGGAAGACGATGCCCGCCTGCTCGAACAGCTCGTCGGCGGCCAGCTCGACAGCGACAAGTCCGGGGAGTTCGGCGGCTTCAGCCCATCGCACCATGGCGACACGATCTCATGTTTCGGGTGGATCTCGCCGCTCGTATTAGGGTTGATGATCGTAGGCCCGGCTGTGCGGAGCCGGGACCCTCTCCTCACGACGTGCCCACGACCGCCCGGTGGTGGGCACGTCGTGGACGGCGATCAAAGGTCGAGCAGCGGCTCGAGGCCCACGGTCAGACCGGGCACCTCGCGCACCCTGCGCACACCCAGCAGCACGCCCGGCGCGAAAGCCGACCTGCTCATGGTGTCGTGGCGGATCGTGAGGATCTCGCCGTCGCCGCCGAGCAGCACCTCCTGGTGCGCGATCAGCCCGGACAGCCGCACCGCGTGGACGTGCACGCCGCCGACGTCGGCCCCGCGCGACCCGTCGAGCGCGGTGGTCGTGGCGTCGGGCATCGCGCCCAGCCCGGCCTTGGAGCGCGCCTCGGCCACCAGCTCCGCCGTACGGCGGGCCGTGCCGGAGGGCGCGTCGGCCTTGTTGGGGTGGTGCAGCTCGACGATCTCGACCGACTCGAAGTAGCGCGCCGCCTGCTGGGCGAAGTGCATCATGAGCACGGCCGCGATGCCGAAGTTGGGGGCGATCAGGCAGTTGGTGCCCGGCGAGGCCGCCAGCCACCCGCGTACGGTCTCCAGCCGGCCCTCGTCGAAGCCGGTCGTGCCGACCACCGGGTGGATGCCGTGAGCGATCGCCCACTCGAGGTTGCCCATGACCACGTCGGGGTGGGTGAAGTCGACCACCACCTCCGCGCCCCGCAGCCCCTCGATGGAGTCGTCCTTGTCGAGCGCGGCCACGAGCTCCATGTCGGAGGCCGCCTCGACCGCCTTGCACACCTCCACGCCCACACGGCCGCGGGCGCCGAGCACACCTACCTTGATCACACGGCCAACCCTATCCCACCTGCCCGGAGCCGAAGCGGCGGGCCGCGACCAGCGGCCCGCCGACCTCAGCGGATGGCGTCGGAGAAGTCCTTGTCGCCGTACGGGCCGATCACGGCGAGCGTGAGCGGCCGGTTGAGCACGTCGCGGGCGATCTCGGAGATCTCGTCGGGAGTGACCGACTCGATGCGCGCGAGCACCTCGTCCACCGACATGAGCTCGTCGTAGACCAGCTCGTTCTTGCCGATGCGGGACATGCGCGAGCCGGTGTCCTCCAGGCCCAGCACGAGCCCGCCGCGCATCTGGCCCTTGCCGCGCATGATCTCGTCGGCGGTCAGACCCTCGGTCACGACCCTGGCCAGCTCGTCACGGCAGATCTTGAGCACGTCGTCGATCTTCGAGGGCAGGCAGCCCACGTAGATGCCGAACTGGCCGGTGTCGGCGTAGGCCGAGGTATAGCTGTAGGCGGAGTACGCCAGGCCGCGCTTCTCCCGGATCTCCTGGAACAGCCGCGACGACATGCCGCCGCCCAGAGCGGCGTTGAGCACGCCCATCGCGAACCTGCGCTCGTCGGTACGGGCCAGGCCGGTCGTGCCGAGCACCAGGTTGGCCTGCTCGGTGGGCCGGTCGAGCACGCGTACGCCGGAGCGCGTGCTCGCCCCGGGGCCGCTCGTGCGCGGCGCGGTGAACTCGGCCGCGCCGCTGAGCGCGCCCGCCCGCTCGTAGGCGCGGGTGACGAGCTCGACGACCTCCTCGTGCCGGATGTTGCCGGCGACGGAGACGACGGTGCGGCGGGGCTGGTAGTAGCGGCGGTAGTACTCGGCGATCCGCTCCCGGCCCAGGGCGTTGATCGACTCGACCGTGCCGAGGATCGGGCGGCCGATCGGCGAGTCACCGTACAGCTCGGCGGCGAACTGCTCGTGCACCACGTCGGAGGGGTCGTCGTCGTGCATGGCGATCTCCTCCAGGATCACGCCACGCTCCGACTCGACGTCCTCCTCGGTCACCAGCGAGCTGGTCACCACATCGGCGAGCACGTCGACCGCGATCGACAGGTCCTCGTCGAGGACCCGCGCGTAGTAGCAGGTGTACTCCTTGGCGGTGAAGGCGTTGATCTCACCGCCGATGCCCTCGACGGAGGCGGAGATCTCCATGGCGTCGCGGGTGGGCGTGCCCTTGAACAGCAGGTGCTCGAGGAAATGGGTGGCCCCCATGTGCTCGGGGGCCTCATCACGCGAGCCGATGCCGACCCACATGCCGACCGCGACGCTGCGCACGGTCGGCATGGTCTCGGTCACCACGCGCAGCCCACCCGGGAGGACGGTGCGCCTCACCACCCCGGCTCCGTCCTTGCCGGGGTGCAGCGTGGTCGTGCTCACGAGTTGCGGTCGTCTCCCTCGGCGCCGCGGGTGCTGCGCACGCGCGTACGGGTGCGACGGGGCCGCTCGGACTTCTCCTCGGCCGGAGCGTCGGGCTGCGCCGGGACGTCGGTGTCACCCTCGGCGCCCGCGCCCTTGGCCTCCTTCTCGGCGGCCTCCTTCTCGATGACCTCGACCGGCACCAGCGAGAGCTTGCCGCGGCCATCGATCTCGGCGATCTCGACCTGGATCTTCTCGCCGACGCTCATCACGTCCTCGACGTTCTCGATGCGCTTGCCGCCGTGCAGCTTGCGGATCTGCGAGACGTGCAGCAGGCCGTCCTTGCCCGGCATGAGCGAGACGAACGCGCCGAAGGCGGCGATCTTGACGACCGTGCCCAGGTAGCGCTCGCCGACCTCCGGCATGTGCGGGTTGGCGATCGCGTTGATCGCCGAACGCGCCGCCTCGGCGGACGGGCCGTCGGTGGCGCCGATGTAGATCGTGCCGTCGTCCTCGATGGTGATCTCGGCGCCCGTGTCGTCCTGGATCTGGTTGATCATCTTGCCCTTCGGGCCGATGACCTCGCCGATCTTGTCGACCGGGACCTTGATGGTGATGATGCGCGGCGCGGTCGGGTTCATCTCCGCCGGGGAGTCGATCGCCTCCTGCATCACGTCGAGGATCGCCAGGCGGGCGCCCTTGGCCTGCTTGAGCGCGGCGGCCAGCACGTGGGCCGGGATGCCGTCGAGCTTGGTGTCGAGCTGCAGGGCGGTGATGAGGTCCTTGGTGCCGGCGACCTTGAAGTCCATGTCGCCCATGGCGTCCTCGGCGCCGAGGATGTCGGTCAGGGTGACGTAGGTGTCGCCCTCACCGATCAGGCCCATCGCGATGCCCGCGACCATCTCCTTGAGCGGCACGCCGGCGTCGAGCAGCGCCATCGTGGACGCGCAGACCGAGCCCATCGACGTCGAGCCGTTGGAGCCGAGCGCCTCGGAGACCTGGCGGATGGCGTACGGGAACTCCTCGCGGGTCGGGAGCACCGGGATCAGCGCCCGCTCGGCCAGCGCGCCGTGACCGATCTCGCGGCGCTTGGGCGAGCCCACCCGGCCGGTCTCACCGGTGGAGTACGGCGGGAAGTTGTAGTTGTGCATGTAGCGCTTGGTGCGCTCCGGGTTGAGCGTGTCGATGACCTGCTCCATGCGGAGCATGTTGAGCGTCGTGATGCCCAGGATCTGGGTCTCGCCGCGCTCGAACAGCGCCGAGCCGTGCACCCGGGGCACCACGTGGACCTCGGCGGACAGCGCGCGGATGTCCTTCGTGCCGCGGCCGTCGATGCGCACGCCGTCCTTGATGACCCGCTCGCGCATGAGCTTCTTCATCACCGCGCGGAACGCGGCGCCGATCTCCTTCTCGCGGCCCTCGAAGTCGGGCAGGAGCTTCTCGGCGGCCAGCGCCTTGACCTTGTCGAGCTCGTTCTCGCGCTCCTGCTTGCCGGCGATCGTCAGCGCGGCGGCCAGCTCGGTCTTGATCGCGGCCTCGACGGCGGCGTAGGCGTCCTCCTGGTAGTCGAGGAAGACCGGGAACTCGGCCGTCTCCTTCGCGGCGACCTGCGCGATGCGCGACTGCGCCTCGCACAGCACCTTGATGAAGGGCTTGGCGGCCTCGAGGCCCTGCGCGACGGCCTCCTCGGTCGGCGCGACGGCGCCGTCGGCGACGAGCTTCAGCGTGTCCTTGGTGGACTCGGCCTCGACCATCATGATCGCGACGTCGCCGTCGTCGAGCACGCGGCCCGCCACGACCATGTCGAACGTGGCCCGCTCCAGCTCGTGGTGGGTCGGGAACGCCACCCACTGGCCCTCGATCAGCGCGACCCGCACGCCGCCGATCGGGCCGGAGAACGGCAGGCCCGCCAGCTGCGTGGACAGCGACGCGGCGTTGATCGCGACCACGTCGTAGAGGTGGTCGGGGTTGAGCGCCATGACGGTGGCGACGACCTGCACCTCGTTGCGCAGGCCCTTGACGAACGACGGGCGCAGCGGCCGGTCGATCAGGCGGCAGGTGAGGATGGCGTCCTCGGAGGGACGGCCCTCACGCCGGAAGAACGAGCCGGGGATGCGGCCCGCGGCGTACATGCGCTCCTCGACGTCCACCGTCAGCGGGAAGAAGTCGAACTGCTCCTTCGGAGCCTTGGACGCGGTGGTCGCCGAGAGCACCATCGTGTCGTTGTCGAGATAGGCGACGGCGGAACCCGCCGCCTGACGCGCGAGGCGTCCGGTCTCGAACCGGATCGTGCGCGTGCCGAACGAACCGTTGTCTATGACGGCTTCAGCGGTGTGGACACCCTCCACGGGGGACCTCCTTGTGGTCGGTCTCCCGCGCCCTTTTCTCACCGGCACCCTCGTTAGGTGCAGCGCCGGTCTTCGATCGAAGCACCCGGTCGAGGAATCGAGTCCTACCGGAAGCCACTACCGAGGACCGGCCCGCAGGCGTCGCGGGTCGCATGGTGCTGACGGACGCGGGGGCTGTGTGTCTCGGATTCTTCAGTTGTACGTCAGGCGCGTGGCCGATTCACGCCGCCACGCGCCTGCTCATATCGGTCGTACCCATATGAGAAGGGAGCGGCGCGGACGCCGCTCCCTTTCCATGTTATCGGCGCAGGCCGAGCCGCTCGATGAGCGAGCGGTAACGCTGGATGTCGACCTTCTGCAGGTACTTCAGCAGGCGGCGACGGCGGCCGACGAGCAGCAGCAGGCCACGACGGCTGTGGTGGTCGTGCTTGTGCGTCTTCAGGTGCTCGGTGAGCTCGCTGATGCGCTTGCTCAGCAGAGCGATCTGCACCTCGGGCGACCCGGTGTCGCCTTCGACCGTCGCGTATTCGCTGATGATGGACTTCTTGGCAGCGGTGTCGAGGGACACGGCTCTCCTTCGATTCTACGGGCACGCATCAACGAGATGGACAGACGAACGACCGTGCGTGCCTACAGTCGCCGCGTGAAGGCCGTCATGGGCAGCGGACAGCTCCGCCGCTACAGAGCCGACATGCAAGGTTACCACCTCGTGCCGGCTGCTCGGGGTGGTCGAGAGGGGACGCGGGGGCCGTCAGCTCGTCAGACGCCTGGTGGCCGCCACATCGTCGTGGATCTGGGCGATCAGCGCGTCGATCGAGTCGAAGCGGGTGTTGCCGCGCAGGCGCGCCGCGAACTCCACCGCCACGTGGGCGCCGTAGAGATCAAGGTCGTCGCGGTCGAGCGCGTACGCCTCCACCGTGCGCGGCACGCCCTCGAACGTCGGGTTGGTTCCGACGGAGATGGCCGCGGGCCAGCGCTGGCCTTCGTACAGGGTGGGCAGGTTGGCGACCGGGACGCTCTGCAGCCATCCGGCGTAGACGCCGTCGGCCGGGATCGCGGTGTGCTGCGGGGTCTCGACGTTGGCGGTGGGGAAGCCGAGCTCTCGTCCACGCTGGTAGCCGCGGACGACGATGCCCTCGACGCGGTGCGGCCGGCCGAGCCGGGCCGCGGCGGTCTCGACGTCGCCGGCGGCGAGGAGCTCGCGGACGGCGGTGGAGGAGACGTCGTCGAGGCGGGGCACGACCTCCACCTCGAAGTCATATTTTTCGCCCAGCGTCCGCAAAATCTCGACATCGCCGCTGGCGTCCCGGCCGAACACGAAATCCTCCCCGACGACGACCACCGCCGCCCGCAGCCGCTCGGCCAGCACGCCCTGCGTGAAGTCGTCCGGGGTCTCGCGCGCCAGCTCGGGTGTGAACCCCACCACCTCGACCTCGTCGATCCCGAGCCCGGTCAGCAGCTCGATCCTGCGCCGCATGTTGGTCAGCCGCGGCGGTCGCGCGCCCGGCCGGACGATCTCGTCAGGATGCGGCTCGAACGTGACGGCGACGCTCCGCAGCCCCCGCTCACGGGCGACCGCCACCGTACGTCCGACCACCCGCTGGTGCCCCAGGTGGACACCGTCGTACACACCGACGGTGACGACGGCCCTTCCCGAACCCTGCACCGCAGCCCCCATTCGCTCATTCCCGGGTCAACGCGCACAAGCCTGCCATGCGGGACGCGGCCGGCTCCAACCGAGGGCACTATCATCGGACATCATGCCTCGTTACGCGCTCCTGATCCTGCCTGCCTTCAACCGGGTGTACGGCGAGAGCGCCGTCCGGCTGACCCGCGCCGAGCTGGCCGTCTTCAGCGCGCGAGCCCTCGACGGCGACGTCCTGGGCAGCGAGGAGACGCGCATCGGCGGCGTCCCCTACGTGACGTTCGAGACCGCGCGCCCGCTCACCGACGCCGACGTCGCGCTGCTGTCCAACCTGTCGTCCGTCTACGTCGTGTTCGGCGTGGAGGGCGAGCTGCTGCGCCCGCTCGCCATGCGCCCGCGCGACCGGCTGAGCAGCGACCTGATCACCATCCAGAAATACGCCGGCAAGACCAACGAGCACTTCACCAAGCTGCTGCTCAACGTCACCGCGCTGGCCGGCGAGAAGGGGCTGGGCGACGGGCTTTCGGTGTTCGACCCGCTGTGCGGCCGCGGCACCACCCTCAACCAGGCCCTCATGTACGGCTACGACGCCTACGGCATCGACGTCGACGGCAAGGACTTCGAGGCCTACGCCGGCTTCATCAAGACCTGGCTGCGCAACAAGCGGCTCAAGCACACCGCCGAGACCGTGCCGGTGCGCCGCGAGCGGGCGCTGGTCGGGCGGCGGCTCAACGTGACGTTCGGGTTGTCGAAGGAGGCGGTCAAGGCCGGTGACGTGCAGCACCTGGCCGTGGTCAACGCCGACACCCTGCGCAGCCGCGAGTTCTTCAAGCCCCGCTCGTTCGACCTGCTGGTGACCGACGCCCCCTACGGCGTCCAGCACGGCAGCAAGGGCGGGGGCGGCCTGTCGCGCAGCCCGCTGGAGCTGCTGCGCCAGGCCGTGCCGGTCTGGGCCGAGCTGCTGCGCCCGGGCGGCGCGATGGGCATCGCCTGGAACACCTACGGCGGCACCCGCGCCGAGCTGGCCGAGGTCCTGTCGGACGCCGGCCTGCACGTCATGGAGTACCCCGACTTCGAGCACTGGGTCGACCAGGCCATCGTCCGCGACATCATCGTCGCCCGCAGACCCACCACCTGACCGCCCCAGCACCGGGGAGCGGGCGCAACAACCATTGGGGTGCGGGCGGATCAGCCGGCGAAGACCGCGACCGGCTTGGCCGTCCGGCCGTGCTCCTCCACCAGCGCCAGCAGAGCGCCATCGGGCCCGAACACGCCGATCGGTCCCGGGCCGAGGCCGGCCGCGGGGAGACGGCCGCCGTGGCTGACGACGCGGGCCTCCTCCGCCGTGACGTCGCGGCGCGGGAACGCCGCCGCCACCGCCTCCGCGATCGGCAGGATCACGCACTCCTCGGCGAGCTGCTCGACCGTCCTGGCCAGCGACAGGTCGTACGGCCCCACGCGGGTGCGCCGCAACCGCGTCAGATGCCCGCCGACGCCGAGCGCGGCCCCCAGGTCGCGGGCCAGCGAGCGGATGTAGGTGCCGCTGGAGCAGGTCACGACCGCGTCCACGTCGACGACGTCACCGCCGGCCCGGATCTCGCGTACGTCGAACTCCCGCACGGTGACGGGCCTGGCCGCGAGCTCGACCTCCTCGCCCGCGCGCGCCATCTTGTACGCCCGCTGCCCGTTCACCTTGATGGCGCTGACCTGCGGCGGGATCTGCATGATCTCCCCGGTCAGCGCCTCGACGCCCTTGCGGATCTCGGCCTCGGCGACGCCCGCCGCCGAGGACGCGGCGGTGACCTCGCCCTCGGCGTCGTCGGTGTTGGTGGTGACGCCGAGCCGGATCGTGGCCTCGTACACCTTCTCGGTCAGCGTCAGGTGCCCGAGCAGCCTGGTCGCCTTCTCCACGCCGATCACCAGCACGCCCGTCGCCATCGGGTCGAGCGTGCCCGCGTGGCCCACCCGGCGGGTGCCCGCGATGCGCCGCATCTTGGCCACCACGTCGTGGGAGGTCCACTCCGCCGGCTTGTCGACGATGATCAGACCGCTCTCGGCCATTCAGGAAGCCTTCCGCAGCTCGCGCCGGAACTTCGCCATGGTCTCCTCCACGGAGTCGTGGGAGGTGTAGCCGGCGGCGTTGTGGTGTCCGCCGCCGCCCAGCGCCGCGCACACCGACCCCACGTCGACGCGCCCCTTGGACCTGGTGGAGACCTGCCAGTCGCCCTGGTCGTCCTCCTTGAGCACGACCGCGACCTCGGCCTCGTCGGTGCGCCGCACGATGTCGATGATGCCTTCCAGCTCCGCGTACGGCAGCCCGTACGCGGCCCGGTCGACGCGCGTGACGTACGTCCAGACGAGGCCGTCCTCCAGCGTCACCCGGCCGAGCGCGGCGGCGAGCACCTTGAGGTAGCCGAACGGCGAGCGGTCCCACAGCTCCCGGGCGATCTCGTCGGTGCGCAATCCCGTCGCCACCAGCCGGGCGGCCATCTGGTGCACGGCGGGCGTGACGGAGGAGTGCCGGAAGGAGCCGGTGTCGGTCACCAGGCCGGCGTACAGGCAGGTGGCGATGTCACGGTCCAGCCGGCCGCCGAGGCGGTAGACGAGCTGCTCGGCCAGCATGGCCGTGGCCGCCGCCTTGGCGTCGATGAGGCCGAGCGTGCCGAACCCGCCGTTGGACGGGTGGTGGTCGACCACGATGACCTCGCGCGCGGTGGCGGCGTTGGAGCACAGCAGCCCGAGCCGCTCGAACGTCGAGGCGTCGAACACGATCATCAGCTCGGGCGCGGCCGGGTAGTCCTCCGGCGCGACGAGCATGTCCTGGCCCGGCAGGAACCGCAGCAGCCGCGGCACCGCGAAGTGGCGGTCGCCGAACGACGCCACCACCCGCTTGCCCATCCGCCGCAGCGTGAAGGCCACCGCCAGCATCGAGCCGAGCGCGTCGCCGTCGGGGGTGACGTGGCAGGCCAGCGCCACCTCGTCGGCCCGGCCGATCAGCTCAAGGGCCCGCTCCCACTGGGCGTCGGGGATCGGGCAGCTCTCCGCGGGCCGCCGGTCCACGTGGTGCGGACGGCCGGCCCGGTCACGCACGTCGGGTGTCACGCCTGGTCTTCCCTGCCGGCCTCCGGCCCCTCCTCGGGGCCTTCCTCGGGCTTCCGGTAGGGGTCGGGCTCACCCGCGTACGCCGCCGTCTGCGCCTGGCGGGCCACCTCGGCGTCGCGCGCCCGCGCGGCGCTGATGAGGTCGTCGAGGTGGCGGGCGCTGTCGGGCAGCGGGTCGTGCTTGAACGTCAGCGTGGGAGCGAAACGCACACCGGTCTGCCGGCCGACCTCGGAGCGGATGATGCCCTTGGCGCTCTCCAGAGCGGCCGCGCTGTCGGCCCGCTCCGCCTCGGAGCCGAACACCGTGTAGAACACCGTCGCATCGCGCAGATCAGCGGTCACGCGCGTGTCGGTCACGGTGACGAAGCCCAGGCGGGGATCCTTGATCCGGCGCTCCAGCATCTCGGCGACGATCTGCTGGATGCGGTCGGCGAGCTTGCGCGCTCGTGCGGCATCCACCATGTTCGCTCCCCCTCACGCACGACCTGG
Organism: Nonomuraea aridisoli; assembly: GCF_003236395.1. GTDB lineage: Bacteria > Actinomycetota > Actinomycetes > Streptosporangiales > Streptosporangiaceae > Nonomuraea > Nonomuraea aridisoli. The sequence continues at coordinate 11,044 of NZ_POUD01000083.1, forward strand.
CGTGCTGTTCGTTCAATCTTCGTCGTTGTAGAGCCGGTGCCGGGCCGACAGCAGCTCGATCTCGGGACGGAATGCCACCATACGCTCGCAGGCGTCGAGGACCTCCTTGCAGTTGCCCGCGGAGGCCGACACCACCGCCACGCCGACCTCAGCCCTGCGGTGCAGGTCGAGATGTCCGGTCTCGGCCACGGCGACGCTGGGATAACGGCGCTGCAGCTCGGCGATCAACGGCCGTACGACAGAGCGCTTCTGCTTCAGCGACCTGACGTCGCCCAGCAGAATGTCCAGGGTAAGAGCACCCACATACATCGTTGGCGACCACCGCTTGGCCTGGTGGGGTGGACGCACGGCCGGCCTGCTGCGGTGGGGACCAGGCCTGGGCGTGCGAGAGGCGCCCGGCGGATGTCCCGCCGGGCGCCCGGCCGCGCGTCACACGCGCGGCTTCTCCCGCATCTCGAACGTCTCGATCACGTCGTCGATCCGGATGTCGTTGTAACCGACACCGATACCGCACTCGAAGCCCTCGCGGACCTCGGTCGCGTCGTCCTTGAACCGACGCAGCGACGAGACGGTCAGGTTGTCGGCGATGACGACGCCATCGCGGATCACCCTGGCCTTGCTGTTGCGGACGATCACGCCGGAGCGGACCAGCGAACCGGCCACGTTGCCGATCCTCGGCACCTTGAAGACCTCGCGGACCTCCGCCGTGCCCATCTGGACCTCTTCGAACTCGGGCTTGAGCATGCCCTTGAGCGCCGCTTCGATCTCCTCGATCGCCTGGTAGATGACCGAGTAGTAGCGGATGTCGACGCCCTCGCGCTCGGCCAGGTCGCGCGCCCGAGGCTCGGGGCGGACGTTGAAGCCGATGATGACCGCGTTGTCGTCGGCGACGGCCAGGTTGACGTCGTACTCGGTGATCGCGCCGACCGCGCGGTGCAGGACTCGCAGCCTGACCTCGTCGCCGACGTCGATCTTGAGCAGGGCGTCTTCCAGGGCCTCGACCGAACCGGACACGTCACCCTTGATGATGAGCTTGAGCTCGTCGACGCGGCCCTTCTCGAGGTCGCTGAACAGCTCCTCGAGGGTGCGGCGACGGCTCGACTTCGCCATGTCGGCGCTGCGCTTGCGCGCCGCGCGCTGCTGGGCGATCTGCCGGGCCATCCGGTCGTCGGTGACCACGATGAAGTTGTCACCGGCGCTCGGCACGGCCGTCAGACCCATCACCAGGACCGGACGGGACGGCGTGGCCTCCTCGACCGCGTCGCCGTTGTCGTCGAGCATCGCGCGGACGCGGCCGAAGGCCTCGCCGCACACGATCGAGTCGCCGACCCGGAGCGTGCCGCGCTGGACCAGGACGGTCGCGACGGGGCCGCGGCCCTTGTCGAGGTGAGCCTCGATCGCGATGCCCTGAGCGTCCATCGTCGGGTTGGCCCGCAGGTCGAGCTCGGCGTCGGCGGTCAGCAGGATCGCCTCGAGGAGGTCGTCGATGCCCGTGCCGTTCTTCGCCGAGATGTTGACGAAGAGGGTCGAGCCGCCGTACTCCTCGGCCACCAGGCCGTACTCGGTGAGCTGGGCGCGCACCTTGTTGGGGTCGGCGCCCTCCTTGTCGATCTTGTTGACCGCGACCACGACCGGGACCTCGGCCGCCTGGGCGTGGTTGAGGGCCTCGATCGTCTGCGGCTTCACACCGTCGTCGGCCGCGACCACCAGCACCGCGATGTCGGTGGACTTGGCGCCTCGGGCACGCATGGCGGTGAACGCCTCGTGACCCGGGGTGTCGATGAAGGTGACCTTGCGGTCCTGGCCCTCGTGCTCGGTGGAGACCTGGTAGGCGCCGATGTGCTGGGTGATGCCACCCGCCTCGCGCGCCACCACGTTGGTCTTGCGGATGGCGTCGAGCAGCTTGGTCTTACCGTGGTCGACGTGACCCATGACGGTCACCACCGGCGGACGCGCGGCCAGGTCGGCCTCGTCGCCCTCGTCCTCGCCGAACTCGATGTCGAAGGCCTCGAGCAGCTCGCGGTCTTCTTCCTCCGGGCTGACGACCTGGATGTTGTAGTCGAGCTCGGCGCCGAGCAGCTGCAGCGTCTCCTCGTTGACCGACTGGGTCGCCGTCACCATCTCGCCGAGGTGCAACATGATCTGCACGAGCGAGGCGGGGTTGGCGCCGATGCGGTCGGCGAAGTCGGACAGCGACGCGCCGCGCGGCAGCCGGATCGTCGCGCCGTTGCCGCGGGCGACCTGCACACCGCCGATCGCCGGCGCCGACATGTTGTCGAACTCCTGGCGCCTCTGACGCTTCGACTTGCGGCCACGGGCCGGACGGCCGCCGGGACGCCCGAAGGCTCCCGCGGTGCCGCCACCACGGCCACGGCCGCCGCCACCGGGACGACCGCCGAAGCCGCCGCCACCGGGACCGCCGGTGCCGGTGCGCTGACCGGTGCCGCCGCCACCCGGACGGCCGGCGAAACCGCCGCCACCCGGACGACCGCCGCCGCCGCCACCGGGACGGCCACCGCCGCCACCGCCAGGACGGCCACCGCCGCCACCGCCACCGGGACGACCGGCGCCGGGACCGCCGGCAGGACGGCCCTGCGGCATCATCATCGGGTTGGGCCGCGGGCCACCAGGACGGGGACCACCCGCACCGGGACCCGGACGCGGACCGCCGGGCGGCGGGCCGGGACGCGGGCCACCGGCGCCGGGCCTGGCCTCGGTGCCGGAACGACCCTGCGGCGGACGCGGCATCGCGCCGTCGCGCGGCGGACCGTCACGACGCTCGCGCTGACCGGGGCCGCCGCCTTCGCGGTTGCCTCCCGGACGCGGGCGCGACTGACCCATGCCGCTGGCGTTGGACGAGAACGGGTTGTTGCCGGGACGCGGGCCGCGCGGGCCGGGCTTGGGACCCGGACCGGGACGCGGGCCGCCGCCACCGGGAGCGCCGGGACGCGGCGCCTGCTGGGAGCCACCGCCACCCGAGGGCCCCGGACGGGGCGCCGGGCCGGGCTTGGGACCCGGACGTGCGGCGGGACCGGGACGCGGGCCCGGAGTCGGACGAGCGGGCGCACCGCTCTCGAAACGTGCCTGAGGAGCCCCGGAGGTCTCGCCGCGCGCGGCCTCTGGCTGCTGCTGCGGCTGATGGGGCATGGGCACCGGCGGACGCGGCTGACCGCCGCCCGCGGGGCCTGGCCGCGGGCCGGGCTTGGGACCCGGACGCGGCGGAGCTGGGACCGGCGCCTGCCCGGCGCCGTTGCCGGCCTGGCTCTCGCCCGGCCGGGGCGCAGCCCTTGGCGGCTGCGGCTTGTTGGACGGCTGACCGCCGCCCCTGGAGGGGCCACCCTTGGAGGCGCCCAGAGCTTCGGTGAGCCTGCGGACCACCGGCGCCTCGATGGTCGAGGACGCCGAACGGACGAACTCTCCCATCTCCTGGAGCTTGGCCATGACGACCTTGCTCTCTACGCCGAACTCCTTAGCGAGCTCGTATACCCGGACCTTCGCCACTGCACTCCCTTACTCGGCCCGGGAGGCTGGCTGTGCCGTCCGGACCGTCGCTACCTTGACGTCTTCATCGCCGCGTGCTCATCAGGCGCTCATAGCAATCTGACTCCGCCCATCAACTCGGCGTCCTACATGACATTTCGTGGTTCTCCCTCCAGGTGCGCCCGCACGGGCGACACGTCAAGCGGCCCCGCCACGCGGAACGCGCGCGGAAACGCTCGGCGACGCTCGGCAAGCTCCAGACAACTCAAGGACGGATGCAGCGAAGCACCGCGACCAGGGAGCCGTCCTCGCAGGTCGGGGACCACATGATCCTCTACCCGCACCAGGCGGAGCAGCTCGGACTGAGCCGTGCGAACCCGGCAACCCACACAGGTGCGCTGCGGGGCTGCCTGGCCACCATATTCCAGCTTACCGTGTTGACGCATCTACGGAACCGGCGGCGTCCTCGGCTTGGGTATCGGGCCGGATGTCGATCCGCCATCCGGTGAGCCTGGCCGCGAGCCGCGCATTCTGCCCCTCTTTGCCGATCGCCAGCGAGAGCTGGTAGTCGGGCACCGTCACTCGCGCGACCCGCCCGTCCAGATCGAGAACCTCGACGTGGGAAACACGTGCGGGGGACAGGGCATTCCCGACGAACTCGGCCGGATCTTCGGACCAGTCGATGATGTCGATCTTCTCGCCGTGCAGCTCCGTCATCACGTTGCGCACGCGCGAGCCCATCGGCCCGATGCAGGCGCCCTTGGCGTTGACGCCCGCCTTGCGCGACCGGACGGCGATCTTCGTACGGTGGCCCGCCTCGCGCGCCACCGCCGCGATCTCCACGGTGCCGTCGGCGATCTCCGGCACCTCCAGCGCGAACAGCTTCTTCACCAGCCCGGGATGGGTGCGCGACAGGGTGACCGAGGGGCCCTTGTGGCCCTTCTTCACCTGCACCACGTAGGCGCGGATGCGCTCGCCGTGCGCGTATTCCTCCCCGGGGACCTGCTCGGCGTGCGGCAGCACGGCCTCGATCTTGCCGAGGTCGACCAGCACCACGCGCGGGTCCTTGCCCTGCTGGATGACGCCGGAGACCAGCTCGCCCTCGCGGCTGGCGAACTCGCCGAAGTTGATCTCGTCTTCGGCGTCGCGCAACTGCTGCAGGATGACCTGCTTGGCGGTGGTCGCGGCGATCCTGCTGAAGTTGCTGGGTGTGTCGTCGTATTCCCTGACGACCTCGCCGTCCTCGTCGATCTCGGCCGCCCAGATCGTCACGTGACCGGTGGCGCGGTCGAGCTCGGCCCGCGCCTTGGAGGCCGCGCCGTCGGTGCGGAAGTATGCGATCAGCAGCGCGTCCTCGATCGCCTTGACGACCAGGTCGAAGGAGATGTCCTTCTCCCGCTCCAGGCTGCGCAGGACGCTCATGTCGATGTCCACGGCGGCTCCCCCTAGCCCTCGTCGCCGTCGACGTCGTCGATCCGGCGGAATTCCACCTGTACCCGTCCCCGGGCCAGGTCCTTGTAATCAAGCCTGCGCGCCGAGCCGGCGACGTCGAGGTCGACGCCGCTCTCGTCGGCGCCCAGGATGCGGCCCTCCACTACGGTGCCGTCTCTCATCTCCGCCTTCACCAGTCGTTTGGCCGCGCGCCGCCAGTGGCGCGGCTCGGTGAGCGGACGGTCGACACCGGGCGAGGAGACCTCGAGCGTGTAGGCGCCCTGGCCCATCGCGTCGTCGTCGTCGAGCGCCGCGGAGACGGCCTGGCTCACGTCGGCCACGTCGTCGAGGCTGACGCCGCCGTCACGGTCGACGATCACGCGCAGGATGCGGCGTCTGCCCGCCTGGGTGACCGTGATGTCCTCCAGGTCGAGGCCCTCCGCGCTGACCACGGGCTCCAGGAGCTTCATCAGGTGGTCGCGGGGTGATGCGCTGCCCATATCGACCTCCCCTATTGTCATGTCTCAGCCGGGCGGACCTCGCCTCTGGCTCTCCGCCGTCTGACAGCTCGGCCAGCGACGACAGTTGACACCCTATCCGTATGGAGGCACGGAGAGAGCGCCACTCGTCACCGTCGAATGGCGAAGCGTCGCCTGACGGCGATCCGGGGCACCAGCCCGTACGATGCTATCTGCGTCCGTAGTCACTGGAGGTTCACGCCCGTGCGCCCGCGTCACCTGTCCCGGCGAGCCTTGCTGGCGGGCGGAGCGGCCGCTCTCACCGCCTGCAGCACGTCAGGGCCGCCCCGGCCGTCCGCCCCGGCCCCGGACTCCGCCGAGACCCGGCTGCTGAGGCAGCTGATCGCCGAGAAGGAGCGCACGATCGCGCTCTACTCGGCGCTGATCGCCGACGGGGGTGACAAGCTGGTCCCGTTCCGGCAGCGCCACCAGGCCCACCTCGCCGAGCTGCGCGAGCACGTGCCGCCGGCGCCCGCGTCACCGTCGCCCTCGCGGTCGCCCCAGTCGTCGCAGCCGTCCGGCTCGCCTTCTCCGTCGGCCACGGAGAAGCCGTCGCTGTCGCGGCTGCGGGACGCCGAACGCGCGGCGGCGGAGCTGCGCACGCGGCAGCTGGCCGGGGTCTCCCCCGGGATCGCCCAGCTCATCGCCAGCATCGGGGCCTGCGAGGCCGCCCACGCCCTCGCCCTGCCGAGGTCGTTGTGAGGGGGCACGTCGCGGCGGCGGCGGACGACGTCGAGAAGCTGCGCAAGGCGCTGGCGGCCGAGCACGCGGTGTTGTTCGCGTACGGGCTGCTGGGGGCGCGCACGTCGGGCTCACTGCGCGAACGCGTCGAGGACGCCTTCGACACCCACCGGGCCCGGCGTGACCAGCTGCGCTCCTACATCGTGGCCAGGGGCGGGCAGCCGGCCGAGGCGGAGGCCTCCTACGCGCTGCCGTTCTTCCCCGCCGACGCCACGCTGGCCACCAACCTGGCGGTGCAGCTGGAGAACGGCGTCACCGCCGCCTACCTGGAGCTGGCCTCCGCCCAGGACCCGTCGCTGCGCCGCTACGCCGCCAAGGCCATGCAGGACGCGGTGACCCGCGCGTACCGCTTCCGACCGGCACAGCCGCCGGCCTTCCCCGGCATGCCCGGCTCGACCCCGACGCCGACCCCCACGGCGACCCCCACAGCGGCGCCGTCCGCGTCGTCCTCCTCGGGGGCGGGCAGCGGCATCACGGAATAGCCGCGCGGGCCGGGCCGGCCCGCGCGGCGCAGGATCAACGGGATCAGCCGGCGCAGGCGGCCTGGACGTGGTCAGCGGCCTCGGCCAGCGGGATCTCCGACTTCTCGCCCGAGACGCGGTCGCGCAGCTCCACCACGCCCTGTGCCAGGCCGCGGCCGACCACGACGATCGTCGGCACGCCGAGCAGCTCGGCGTCCTTGAACTTCACGCCGGGCGACACCTGCGGCCGGTCGTCGACGAGGACGCGCAGGCCGCGCGCCTCCAGCTCGGCGCCGAGCTTGAGCGCCGCCTCGACCTGGTTGTCCTTGCCGGTGCCGACGATGTGGACGTCGGCGGGCGCGACCTCGCGCGGCCACACGAGCCCGAGCTCGTCGTGCGCCTGCTCGGCGATGACGGCCACGGCGCGGGAGACCCCGATGCCGTAGGAGCCCATGGTGACGCGGATCGGCTTGCCGTCGGGGCCGAGGGCGTCGAGGCCGGCGGCGTCGGCGTACTTGCGGCCGAGCTGGAAGATGTGGCCGATCTCGATGCCGCGGTCGATGGACAGCTCGGAGCCGCAGCGCGGGCAGGGGTCGCCGGCGCGCACCTCGGCGGCCTCGATGGTGCCGTCGGAGGTGAAGTCGCGGCCGGCGACCACGTTGACGGCGTGCCGGCCGGGCTCGTTGGCGCCCGTCACCCACGAGGTGCCGGTGACCACCCGAGGGTCGACGAGGTAGCGGATGCCGAGCTCGCGCAGGATCTGCGGGCCGATGTAGCCGCGGACGAGGCCGGGGTGCTTGTCGAAGTCGGCGGCCTCGAAGATGGCGGGCTCGCCGGGGGCCAGCGCCGCCTCCAGGCGCTTGAAGTCGACCTCGCGGTCGCCGGGCACGCCGACGATCAGCGTCTCGACCTTGTCGGAGCCGGGCGTCGTGACCTTGACCACGACGTTCTTGAGCGTGTCGGCGGCGGTGACGGACAGGCCGTGGTGCTCGTTGACGTACGACACGAGCGTCTCGATGGTGGGGGTGCCGGGTGTGTCGAGCACCTTCATCGGCGGCACGTCGTCGTAGGGACGCGCGGCGGGGGCGGTCGTGGTGACGGCCTCGGCGTTGGCGGCGTAACCGCACGAGCGGCAGGCCACGAACGTGTCCTCGCCGGTGGGCGTGGGCGCGAGGAACTCCTCGGAGGCCGAGCCGCCCATGGCGCCCGATTGGGCGAAGACGATCTTGTAGTCGATGCCGAGCCGGTCGAACGTGCGGATGTAGGCCTCGCGGTGCAGCTCGTAGGAGCGCTTGAGGCCGTCGTCGTCGAGGTCGAAGGAGTAGGAGTCCTTCATCAGGAACTCACGCCCGCGCAGGATGCCCGCGCGGGGCCGCGCCTCGTCGCGATATTTGGTCTGAATTTGGTAGAGGATGACCGGATAGTCCTTGTACGAGGAGTATTCGCCCTTGACCAGGTCGGTGAAGAGCTCCTCGTGCGTGGGGCCGAGGAGGTAGTCGGCGCCCTTGCGGTCCTGGAGACGGAAGAGCGTGTCGCCGTATTCGGTCCAGCGGCCGGTGGCCTCGTAGTACTCGCGGGGCAGCAGGGCGGGGAAGAGCACCTCCTGACCGCCCATCCGGTTCATCTCCTCGCGGACGATCCTGGTGACGTTCTCCAGCACCATCTTGCCGAGGGGCAGCCAGGAGTAGATCCCGGGCGCGACCCGGCGGACGAAACCGGCGCGGACGAGCAGCTTGTGGCTCGGGACTTCCGCGTCTGCCGGGTCGTCCCGCAGGGTGCGAAGAAACAACGACGACATGCGCAGCAACACGGCCACTCCTTGCTCGAAACCCTGATGGAGGATTACAGGCTATCGACTCGGCGTGGTACGGCGCTCGTCGTTATCACGCGGCGGCCCTCAGACGGCCAGCGGGAACCAGCCCGCGACGAAGGCGGCCAGACAGGCCGCGAACAATCCGGAGAAGACGACCGACAGCGCGAGCGCGCGCAGGCGTCCCCGGGTGTTCCTGCGCAGCGCGAGCACGAGGATCAGGGACATCAGCCCGATCGCCACCGCGGGCCCGGGCCAGAACGACTGCTCGCTCTCGATGAAACCGGGGGTCGCGCGGTCCACGACGTCGGCGATGAGCGCCGCGCCGACCGCGCCCGCGGCCAGGTCGCCCCAGCCGTCCTGCCTGCGCGTGGTGTACGCCAGCAGGCCGAGGCCGACGAGCAGGGCGAGCGTCCAGTTGAGCCCGGCGGCGTCGGAGCCGACGATCTCGAAGATGTCGCGGCCGTGCAGCGCGCCCGCGGCCATGGTGCCGACCAGCGCGGAGACGGCGGCCAGGAACGTGGTCACCAGGGCCCACGCGAACCCGGACGCGCTCGCGCCCACGGCCAGCGAGAGGGCGAGGTAGGCGTACGGGTCGTAGATCTGGCCGACCCAGCCGGGGCCGTTTCCGGCGAGGAGGGTGCCGATCAGTCCGACGGTCAGTCCCCCGGCGAAGGCCACCAGCAGGTGGCGTTCGATCGCACGCTGCCGCCGGTCGTACTCGGCGAAATCTGTGTACTCGATGGTGGTGTTCATCTCCAGTCCCTGGTCAAACCTCCCCCGGTTACAGATAGGGATGACCACCACCAGATTATGTAACCGTACAAAAAAGGCAAATTTGGGTCATCTTAGGGACAAAACGGTCACTTCTGTCCCACAGAGGGATTCCCCGATGCGGGCGGGCTCAACCGCCGAGCAGCTCTTCCCAGGGATGACGGGTGTTGGTGCGGCGGGTGGTGTCGAGGGCCTCGGCCAGCCGCCAGAGGCCGGGCCGGGCGCGTACGGTGGCCCGCCCCATCGGGTCGATCGCGCGCAGCTCGAACCGCACGCCCATCACGTCGAGCACCGCCGAGCCCTCGCCGCCGGGGCCGGCCTGGGTGACCAGCGAGCCGTCGTAGTCGGGGTCGCGCACCTCGTCGGCGAGCAGCGCGGCCACCTCCGACGCGTACGGGCCGTCGCGCCACTCGATGTGCCAGCTGTGGTCGGACCCGCGCCACCAGGTCAGGTCGCGGCACGACTCGATGAAGTCGGCCTCGGACGCCAGCGCGGCCATCACCCGGCCGAACGCTTCGTACCTGCGCGCGCTGGTGAGCGAGAGATCGTCGCCTTGGTCAGGGAACGGCCCGCTCTCCGGCCGTCGCAGCGCGTGCTTTCGCTTCACGAGCATCCACTCTGATCGCCCCCTCACCTTCCCGCAAGTCCTTGCGGGCAACCGCTTCCCCCTTCACACGGGACGGTGGGCGAGTAGCGTGGAAGTGCGCCCTCTGCCCCGGGAGCTGCCATGTTGCGCCTGCTGGCCGGAGAGGCCGCACGCAGGTTCGGGGAGCGCGCGGCCGTGGTCACCGGACCTGTGCCGCTGTCGTTCGCCGAGCTCGACCGGCTCTCCGACGAGGTGGCCGCCGGGCTGGCCCATCGCGGGTGCCGCATCGGCGACCTCGTGATCCTCGTGCTGCCCGACGGGCCCGAGTTCGTGATCTGTTACGTGGCGGCGGCCAAGATCGGCGCGATCACCGCCGGCGTCGGGACGGCACGCGCCGAGCTGCCGGCGGGGCTGGATCCGGCCGTCGTGGTCACCGCCCCGGGCGTGCTGCCGCCGCTGCGCGGGATCGACGTCGTGACGCTGCCGCTCGACCGGAGCACCCGGGAGCCGCACGTCTACGACCCCGGCCGGCTGGGCGGGCTGCGCAGGGCCGAGCCGCCGCCTCCGCCGTTCCCGCCGGATCCCGGGCGGCCGGTGGTGGTCACGTATACGGCGGGCAGGACGGGACCGCCCAAGGGCGTGCTCTTCGGCGACCGGCAACTGGAGGCGATCCGGGCCCGCGGCGCCGGGCTGCGCTGGGGCACGGGTGAGGCCCGGCTGGTGCCGCATCGGCTCGGGCAGCTCGGGTTCGCCACCCGGCTGCCGGTGTTCCTGCAGATGGGGCGGACCTGTCACGTCCTGCCCGAATGGACGCCGGAGGCCGCCGTGGAGGTGCTGCGCCGGCAGCGGATCGGGGTGCTGCAGGGGAGCCCGTACCAGTTGTCGGGCATTCTGGCGCTCGGCGCCGATCTGCCGGACCTGGAGCTCGTCCTGTGCGGCGGCGCCCCGGCCCCGCCGGAACTGATCAGGGGCCTGCGCGAGCGGTACGGCGTGCCCGTCTGCAACCGCTACACCTGCACCGAAGCGGGTCTCGGGCTCGGCACGGCGCCCGACGACCCTCCGCAGGACGCCGAGGAGAGCGTCGGCAGGCCGCGCGGCGGGGTGGACGTGTCCGTCAGGGACGCCGAGGGCCGGATCCTGCCCTGCGGGGAGCAGGGCGAGGTGCTCCTCCGCTCCCGGGCGGTGATGAGCGGATATGTCGGCGATATCCCCCGACGCCCGGCATTCGCCAGAGACGGGTTCATCCGCACCGGGGACCGGGGATACATCGATCACATCGGCCGGTTGCATCTGGTGGGACGCGTGCCCGCGTGAACCGACCATCGGCAGAGGGAGGCAGCGTGACGTTGCACGTGGCGGTCATCGGATCGGGGCCGGCCGGCATCTACACGGCCGAGGCGCTGGTCAAGCAGTCGGCCGAGCCGGTCGCGGTCGACGTGCTGGAGCGCCTGCCGACGCCGTACGGGCTGGTGCGCTACGGCGTGGCGCCCGACCACACCTCGATCAAGTCGATCGCCAACTACCTGCGCAGGGTGCTGGAGCTGCCCCAGGTGCGCTTCCTGGGCGGCGTCACGCTCGGCGAGCACCTGTCGGTCGACGACCTGCTCGGCGTCTACGACGCGGTCGTCTACTGCACGGGCGCCATGGTCGACAGGAAGCTCGGCATCCCCGGCGAGGACCTGCCGGGCAGCGTGGCGGCGACCGACTTCGTCAACTGGTACTGCGGCCACCCCGACGTCGATCCGGGCCGGTTCACGCTCGACACCTCCGAGGTCGCGGTGATCGGCGTCGGCAACGTGGCGGTCGACGTCGTGCGCGTCCTGGCCAAGACGGCCGACGAGCTGCGCGCCACCGACGTGCCCCACGAGGTGCTCGAACGCCTCGGCGAGAGCCAGGTGAAGGCCATCCACATGATCGGCCGGCGCGGGCCCGAGCACGCCAAGTTCACCCTGAAGGAGCTGCGCGAGCTGGGCGAGCTGGCCAACGCCGACGTCTGCGTACGCCCCGAGGAGGCCGTCGTGCTGGGCGGCGACTTCCCGCGGCAGGTGCAGGGCAACATCAAGGTGCTGCAGTCGTGGGCCGCCCGCGAGCCGGTGGGGCGTCCGCGCCGGCTCGACGTGCGGTTCTGGATGCGGCCGGTGGAGATCCTCGGCGCCGAGCGGGTCGAGGGCCTGAAGCTGGAGCGCACCCGGCTGTCGGAGGACGGCCGCGTGGTCGGCACCGGGGAGTTCGAGACGCTGCCGGTCGGCATGGTGCTGCGCTCGGTCGGCTACCGGAGCGTGCCGCTGCCGGGGGTGCCGTTCTCGGAGCGGACCATGACCGTGCCCAACGAGGCGGGGCGGGTGCGCGAGCGCGAATACGTGGCGGGGTGGCTCAAACGCGGGCCTACCGGGGTGATCGGCACGAACAAGTCCGACGCTGCCGAGACCGTCCGGACGCTGCTGGCCGACCTCGACGGGCGCGAGCGGGTGGGTCACGACGGCATCGGCGCGCTGCTGGCCGCGCGCGGGGTGCGGCCGGTGACGTACGACGAGTGGCTGGCCGTCGAGGCGGCCGAGGCGGAGCTGGCCAAGACGCTGGGGCGCGGTGAGCGCGTCAAGCTCGTGGGTCTGGAGGCCATGCTCCGTGCGATCCGTCCCTGAGGCCGTCCCTGAGACCGTCCGCGAGACCGTCCCTGAGGGGTTCGAGGAGGCGTACCGGCTGCAGCGGGCCCGCTTTCCCGCCGGTGAGCCCGCCTGGCAGCCCGTCCACACCGTCTACGTGCCCGCCGACCGCTTCACCGCGCGCACCGTCGCAGACTGGGGCGAGCAGGCGTTGTCGCTGCTCAAGGCCCACCTGGCGAGCCCCGAGGAGATGGCCGAGGTCTTCGGCGTGCCGGGTGGCCTCGCCGCGCTCGTCCACGACAAGGTGCTGCTGAAGCTGGCCACCGAGCCGGTCGAGGACCTGCGCGTCGACTTCGAGGACGGCTACGGCCTGCGCCCCGGGCCGGTCGAGGACGGTCACGTGGATCAGGCCGTCGCCGCCGTGGCCGCCATGAGCGACGCCGGGACGCTGCCGCGGCGGTGGGGGCCCCGGGTGAAGTCGTTCGCCGACGGCGACCCCGGACGGTCGGTGCGGACTCTGGAGCGGTTCGTCATGGGGGTGGCCGAGCGGGCCGGCGGGCTGCCGGACGGGTTCACGGTGACCTTCCCCAAGATCCTCATGGAGTCCTACCTCGGGCAGTTCGCGCGCGTGCTGTCCGGGCTGGAGGCGGAGCTCGGCGTACGGCTGCGGTTCGAGATGCAGGTGGAGGCGCCGCAGACGCTGGCGTTCCTGCGCGGCGACCTCAACGAGTCGCTGGGCGGGCGGCTGGCCGCGGCGCACTTCGGCGTCTTCGACTACACCGCCGCGATCGGGCTGCCGCCGCAGGAGCAGCGGCTCGACCACCCGGCCTGCGACCACGCGCGCCACGTGATGCAGACGGCGCTCTCCGGCACGGGGGTGGAGCTGTCGGACGGGTCGCTGGCCGCCGCGCCCGCCTCGGACCGGACGCTCGACGTCCACGTGTTGTGGCGGCGCCACGCCGAGCTGGTCAGACATTCGCTGCGGCACGGCTACTACCAGGGCTGGGACATGCACCCGTCGCACCTGGTGAGCCGCTTCGCCACCGTCTACGCCTTCCACCTGGCCCGCTACGACTCCTACCGGGAGCGGGTGCGGGCCTGGGAGGAGCGGCGCGCGGCCGAGGGCGGCGTGATGGACGAGCCCGCCACGATCCGTACGCTCGCCGCCGCCCTGCGCCGGGCCGACATGGCTCTCCCCTGACGGGTCAGTCGCGTTCGATCAGATTGCGCCACTGGCGGACCAGGTGCCGCTCGACCGGGTCGGACCAGCTCGTCCGTACGGCCGAGCCCACGTGGAAGGCGCGGACGCCGTAGTCGAGCAGGGCCGGCACGTGGCCGGGTCGCAGGCCGCCGCCGGCCAGGATGATCGAGGCGTCACCGGCGTCGGCGCGCGCCTTCAGCACGCCGAGGCCGGCGCCCACGCCCGTCGGGGCACCGGAGGTCAGCACCGTGGCGAGGTTGGGCAGCAGTCGTACGGCCCGCCAGGCCGCCTGGACGTCGGCGGCGTGGTCGACGGCGCGGTGGAACGTCCAGGGCAGCGGGGAGACGGCGTGGATGAGCGCCTCGGTGGCCGTCAGGTCGACCGCGCCCGCGGCGTCGAGGAAGCCGAACACGAATCCGGCCGCGCCGGCCTGCGCGAGGTCCTTGGCGTCGCGGCGCAGCCGGTCGAGGACGTCGGGGTCGGCGGTGAAGTTCGCGTCACAACGGAGCATCACCATCTGGGGAAGGGGACATTCCGCCGCGATCGCGGCGACCGTCTCCGGCGAGGGGGTCAGCCCGTCGGACGCCATGTCGGCGACGACCTCCAGCCGGTCGGCTCCGCCCTGTTCGGCGGCCACGGCGTCGCGCACGTTCAGCGCGATCACCTCGAGCAGGGATCCGGTCATGCAGGAGAGGTTATATGGTGCTCTGCCCCTTTCTGCTGTGGATCACCAGCAAAGCCCTCCCCACGGGGAGCCGGGCCCGGCCCCTGACGAGGGGCCGGGCCGCCGTCGAGCCGGTCAGGCGCTGATCAGTTCCGCCGCCGTGAGGTCGCGGAACACCGTGGGGGACACGTCCTCGGACGGGCGCTCGAAGAGCGCTCCCGAGGCGCGGTGGGGCAGGTCCACCGTGCGGATGTGACGGAAGCCCCGCTTCCTGTAGTAGTCCTGCAGCCGCAGGTTGGTCTTCGCGCAGTCGAGCCGCAGCCAGGGCAGCCCGGCCGCGTACGCCGCGGCGCAGGCCCAGTCCAGCAGGGCGTCGCCGAGGCCGCTGCCCGACCAGGTGCGGGCCACGGCGAGCTTGTGGACGTACAGGGCCGCGCCGGGGTCGTCGGCGGGGGTCCAGAACTCCGGGTCGGCGTGGTCGTCGAGGGCTATGGTGGCGACCGGCGGCGCCGAGGCGCCGGGGTCGAGGTAACGAAGCTCGTCGTCCAGCAGGAACAGCACCCGCTCCTCGATCAGCGGCTCGATCCGCTCGGGGCCGAACCCTCCGCGAGGCCATTGCCGCACTCCCTGCGCGTAGAGCCACTCGGAGGTGTCGGCGAGCAGTCTCAGGACGCCGGGGAGGTCCTCGTGCTCGGCTCTGCGGAGCGCGAGAGGATGAAGCAGGGTGGTGGTGTGCATAAGTAAGCCCTTCGTTGCGTTGGGTTTCCACGCTGACACGAAGCGTGAGGAGGCAATGTCGCGTGGGGCCGAAATGGGGCCTTAACCCGATATATATGGATAAATGGCGATTTAGGGGAGTATGCACGACTCCCCATGGCCAGCGAGGCGGCTTATTTCTCGCTGCGCCCGGCCGGCGGGATCACCCCTTCATCCCGAGCCCTTAGCGGCGATCGAGCTCGTACCTGATCAGATGCTTGTCGGCGGGCAGCACCGACACGGCGACACGAACGGGCATGTCGGCCCGGTCGTACCCAACTCGGACATAGACCATGACCGGTGTACCGAGTTCCAATTGAAGGCGTTCCGCCTCCTCCTGGTTGGGCATGCGGGCCCAGATGTCGTCGACGACGCGCACCTGCGCATGCCCGAGCTCCTCCAGCACCCGGTTCGCCCCTCGCGCGATGTCTCCGGGCCTGGCGATCTCGGAATCGGCCACCAGATCACGGGGGAAGTAGGAATCGTTGGTGTTGTACGGCTGGCCGTCGACGAAACGCAGACGGCGTCTCACCACCGCCAATTCCCCCTCTGCCAGCTGAAGCCTGCTGGCGATCTCCTCGACCGGAGACACCGTCAGGACCTCGATGTACTGGCTGGGTTCGCGGCCTTCCTGCGACACGGCGTAGGCGAAGGCCTCTTTCAGCTCCCCACGGGGTTGTGGCTCCAGCTCCCGCTGCGGATACATCAGCAGCGGCCGGCGGTCTCTCACCACGGTTCCGCGGCGCGGCGTACGCGTGACGAGTCCCTCGTTGACGAGTTCGCCCAGGGCCAGCCTCACGGTGTTCCTGCTCACCCCATGGTCTTCCATGAGCTGTGCCTCGGTCGGAAGCTGCGCCCCGGGGCCGAGGACACCCGAGTAGATGGCCCGACGCAACTCCGAAGCCACCTGCTGATACAGCACCGACCTTGCCACTTTCACCCCTTTTGTTCCAACAATTTAGACGATCTGGTTCTAGCAGGCCACAACCCCTTGACCGAACCCCTTCGACCGGCCCATCATCCATTCGTTGGTACAAATCCATCTAAAGGCCGGTGAGGGGGTGAGGGCCAGTGTTGCCGGTCCGCACGGGTACGCCATTCCTGCCCTGGCATGACCCCCGCGAAGCAACTCGTTCACTGCGTTACGGGTTGAGTCGCGTTGGGTTAACCCACACCTACCAGAGCAGCGGCGCTTCCGTGCCATCGGTGTTGGCTGAGCTGACCGTGTGGTGCGCTGACGGAACCTTTGTCGCGAACGAGGAGGGTGGCGCCCCCGTCACGCACTCCACAGATGACCTGGTCGGCGCAGCTCGACGCATCGACGCACGTTGCCGGCAGCAGGGGCCTTCGTGCTCCCCCACCGACTCCGTGTGCGAATCAGCGGTCTAGGACTCCATCCCTCGCCGGAGTCCTGGCGCCGCCGCACGCGGGGCAGGAAGCGCGTCCTGGCGGGTCCCCCACGCCCGCCAGGGCGCGCTTTCCTCCGAAGAAGGGACCCGACGCCTCCATCAGCCGATGGGGGCTTCGTCCGGCCGGGCGGGGCACGAGTGCTCGTCCGAGAGGCGCGGTGGCGGGCACGCGGGACCGTACGCCATGGCCCCGTCGCCAGGGTCGCCGTCCCGTACGCACCTTTCACCCGCGCCGCCAAGTCCGAGCCGTCCGCGTTGACGCCTCCCTCATCATCGACCCATCGGGGCTGGTCCGTGGGCCGCTTCGCAAGGGTGGGACCAATAGTTTCGGCGGTACCGACCGAGACCGTCCGAGTCGGGTTCCTACGGGCTGGTGCAGGGTCATGCAGACTCCGAGGGGGCGATCGGGGCGGTCCGCCGGGGGCACTTGACAGCACTCTCCGCCAACCCTACCGTCCAAGCAAGCGCTTGGTTTGATCTGGTGCGGTGGACTTGGAGGCGGACATGAGCACACGCGCTGCCCGGACCGGCAAGGCGGACGGCTGCCGCGGCATCCCCGTGCCTCGCAGGCGCAGAACCCGCAGGGGCGCCGTCCTCCCGCCCCTGCGCACCTCGGTCGCCGGCCCCGCCGCCTCCGAAGCCGGCCGGCCGGACGATCGCCTGGAGCGGCGGCCCGACGGCCGTACGGACGGGGTGGTCGAGGGCCGGCGGTTCCGGGAGGTGCTGGGGACGTTCGCGACCGGGGTGGTGGCGATCACGGCGGTGGATCCGCGGGACGGCCGGCCGTGCGGGCTGGCCGTCAACTCCTTCACCTCGGTCTCGCTCGACCCGCCGCTCGTCGCGTTCTGCGTGGCGCACACCAGCACGAGCTGGCCGCGCGTGCGCGGCGCCGGAGTCGTCACCGTGAACGTGCTGGCGGACGGCCAGCGGGACGTCTGCGCGCAGCTGGCGTCTCGGGGCGGCGACAAGTTCGCCGGCCTGTCGTGGACCGGCTCCCCCGGCGGCAACCCGGTGCTGGGCGATGCGCTGGCCTGGCTGGACTGTGCGATCGAGGCGGAGCACGCGGCGGGCGACCACACGATCGTGGTGGCCCGGGTGCTCCGGCTCGCCGCCCTCGCGGACGGCGAGCCGCTGGTCTTCTTCCGCGGCGCGTACGGCTCCTTCACCGCCGCACAACCGGAGCCCGTACTGCCGGAGCCCGCGCCTGCCTGTTGAGGGCGCATCGGGGCGCGGCGGCGCCGCTAGCAACCGACCGTTCGGTATGGCATGCTTCCGGAACATGACTCTGTTCTCGGTGGAAGGCAAGACGGTCGTCGTCACGGGCGGGTCGCGCGGCATCGGCCGCATGATCGCCGCCGGCTTCGTACAGGCGGGCGCGAACGTCTATATATCCGCCCGCAAGACGGCCGAGGTCGAGAAGACGGCCGCCGAGCTGGGCTGCGTCGCCGTACCGGCCGACCTGTCGACGCCCGAGGGGCTGGAGACGCTGGTGGCGGCGGTGGACGGGCCGCTGGACGTGCTGGTGAACAACGCGGGGGCGACCTGGGGCGCGCCGCTGGAGGAGTATCCGGAGCACGCCTTCGACAAGCTCTGGAACATCAACGTCAAGGGCGTCTTCCATCTGACCCAGAAGTTCCTGCCCCGGCTGCGGGAGGCGGCGAGCGCCGACGACCCGGCTCGGGTGATCAACGTGGGCTCGATCGACGGCATCAAGGTTCCCGCGCTGCCGACCTACGCCTATTCGTCGACGA
Source organism: Nonomuraea aridisoli (assembly GCF_003236395.1). GTDB lineage: Bacteria > Actinomycetota > Actinomycetes > Streptosporangiales > Streptosporangiaceae > Nonomuraea > Nonomuraea aridisoli. Next base: position 29,229 of record NZ_POUD01000083.1, read on the forward strand.
AGTCGGCCGTGCACATGTTGACCCGGCACCTGGCCAAGCATCTGGCCAACGAGCACATCACGGTCAACGCCATCGCGCCGGGCCCGTTCGACTCCAAGATGATGGCGTTCGCGCTCGACGACCCCGAGACGCGCAAGGCGATCGCGGCGAACGTGCCCCTGGGGCGCATCGGACGGCCCGACGACATGGCCGGTGCGGCGATCTTCCTCGCCTCGCGGGCGGGGGCGTACCTGACGGGGACGGTGATCCCGGTGGACGGTGGGATCACCTGCTGACATGGGCCGGGCCGGGTCGATCCGGCCTGGAGAAGGACATGGGGTACGGCAGCAAGAACCCTTCTCGGCGAGTTCGACCCGGCCCGGGGCTGGGGCGCGTCATCGCACCCGCGATGGTGCGGGCACGGCGCGAGCCGGGGCCGTGAGGGGACCCGGCTCGCACGCGCTCCGGACGCGCCGCGTTCCCGCGGGGGCGCGGCGCGCGTCGGCAGGCTAGTCGACCACGTCGTCCACGAGCAGGTCGCTGCCGTAGGCGCCGATCACGGCGTTGCCGTTGACGGTGTTGACACCCGTCGCGGCACGGCCGTTCACGTTGGTGCTGACGACGTTGCCGAAGTTGTTGCCCGACTGCGACGAGGCGCGGTTGACGCTGGTGTTGCCGCCGTTGACGTCGGCGTACGAGGGGGCCGACATCAGGGTCACGCCCGCCGCGGCGGCGATGAGACCGGTCACGCAGAGCTTCTTCATCATGTCGATGTCCTTCCAGAGAGTGCTTGTGTGCGGAACGTCAGCCGGTCAGTCGAAGATGTACATCACCGTGATGCCGCCGTGGGCGGACGTCGCGGCGATGCCGTTGGTGTTGTTGACGTTGGTCGAGAAGCCCGCGCCGCGGATGCCGGCGAGGACGTCGCCGAAGTTGTTTCCCGTCTGGAGCGATTCGCCGTTGGCGCTGCGGTTCACCCCCCAGTTGGCGCCGGACCAGGGGCTGCGCCAGCCGTCGTCGGCATGAGCGGGGACTGCCAGGAGAGCGCTGCCGCCGACCGCTGCGAGCATCGCCACGACGGCGGACGTCCTTTTGATCACTTCTGCTCCTTCGCCATTGGGGAAAGCCCTCCGGGACGGGCGGGCGCCTGGGCCCGGGCGCGCACCCTTCCTTTGACCTTCCTTGACCGCTCGGGATCAAGGCAGTGCGAGCATATAACCGTCGGTTGCCAATCGGTAGCTCTGAGTAATCAGAATATTGTTCGACGGTCGAGTGTCGGTGACCATGGCTACCATCCGCGCATGATCTACGAGCTGCGCAACTACACGATGCGCCCCGGGCGGCGCGACGAGCTGATCGCGCTCTTCGAGCGCGAGTTCGTCGAGTCGCAGGAAGCGGTCGGCATACGCGTCACGGGCACCTTCCGCGACCCCGACGCGCCCGACACGTTCCCGTGGGTGCGGGCCTTCCCCGACATGGAGTCGCGCCGGGCCTCGCTCGAGGCGTTCTACGGCGGCCCCGTGTGGCGCGCGCACCGCGACGCGGCCAACGCCACGATGGAGACCTCCGACGACGTGCTCCTGTTACGCCCGGCCGGTCCGGAGTTCGAGGTCTCGGCGCGTCCGCCGGTGGGCACGGCCGAGCTCCCGCCGTCGTCGTACGTCGCCACGATCTATCACGTCACCGACGGGTTCGCCGGTCTCTTCGCCCGCGCGGCGGCGCCGGTGCTGGCCGAGGCGGGGGTGCCGCCGGTCGCCTGTTTCGAGACCGAGCCCGCCGAGAACACCTTCCCGCGGCTGCCCGTACGGACCGGGGTGAAGGTCTTCGTGTGGTTCGCCCGCTTCGACACGCCGGAGGAGGAGCGGGAGGTGGACCTGCCGATGCTGGAGCCCTGCCTCACCGCCGCGCCCGTACGGCTGCGCCTGCGGCCCACGGCCCGGTCGTCGCTGCGCTGACCGTATGGGGGCTGACCGTCTAGAGGACGGTGAGGCCGCGGGCGGCGAGGATGGCGGTGGCCTGCGCCTGAGTGATCACGGCGCCGGCCAGGGCGCGGAGCCTGGTGTCGTCGAGCTCGCCGAGGTCGGCGCCGCGCAGGTCGGCCTGGGCGAAGACGGTCTTGAACAGGCGCGCGCCGATCAACCGGCAGTTGGTCAGCGTGGCCTGGGTGAAGTCGCAGCCGGCCAGGTCGGCGTCGTCGAAGCGCACGCCCTCGATGTGCTCGCGGCGGAACGAGCAGCCGCCGAGGTTGGCCAGCGTCAGGTTGCAGCCGGTCACGGTGAAGCCGGTGCCCCGCGAGCCGGTCAGGGCGGCGCCGATCATGCGACAGCCGGTGAACGAGGCGTCGGTCAGCAGGGCGCCGCCGAACTGCGCCGAGGACAGGTCGACGTCGGTGAAGGAGACGTCGATGAGGTCGGCGTCGTTGAAGCGGGCCCGCATGCCGCCCCCGCCGGTGAACACGGCTCCGTCGAGGTCGGCCTTGCGGAAGTCGGTCTGCTCCAGCACGCACGACTCGAAGCGGGCCCCGCCCAGCGGCGCACCCCACAGGTCGGCCTCGGTGAGGTCGCAGTCGCGGAAGACGTGGGTCTCCCCCGGCGCCAGGCGGTCGGCCAGGGGCTTGCGGGAGAGGTCCTCGCCGTCGAAGTTCACGATCTCAGAGCCTACCGGTCAGCGCCTCCGCCGCCGCCAGGCCGCAGACGGGGGCCGAGCCGTACGTGGCGATGTGCACGGCGCCCAGGTCGGCGCGGGCGGGCAGGCCCATCTCGACGACGACGGCGTCGGGGCGGGCGCTCAGCAGGTGGCGCAGGGCGTCGGCCTGCCAGCGATGGCGGTGCGCGTCGCGGACCACGACGACCAGGGGGCGTCCGCCCGCCGTGGCGATCAGGCCTTCGAGCGCCGGGCCGGTCGCCTCGCCGGAGGTCAGGCGGGTGACCGCGGTGCCGGGCACGAGCCGGGCCAGCGGCTCCCCCACCCCCCACGGCGTCTTCTTGTCGATGGCCAGGTTCATCTCCGGCGCCAGCTCCACGACATGCGCGGGCTCGGCCAGCGGCAGGACCGGGACGGCCGAACGGCGCGTGACCCGGATCGCCCGCCGAGCGGCCACCAGCCCGATCCCCACCGCACGCGAGGAGACCGCCGGGCCGGCGGTGACGGCCCGGGTGGAGTCGTCCGAGGAAGCAGCCGGACCGACGGTGACGGCCGGGGTCGCGCCGTCCGGGGAAGCGGCCGGGCCGGCTCCGGTGGTGGACAGG
>NZ_POUD01000084.1 GCF_003236395.1 Nonomuraea aridisoli
CTGCCATCCACGCACCTCACCCTCGACGACGACACATGCCTATCGAGGGTGACCGATCAGCCCGCCTTCACGCATCTTCAACCGATGCCTCAATCGACCCGGTGAACGTTCGTGGTCACCCCACTAGACATCGCGGAGGTCGCCACGCTCGATCGCCGTCACTTCACCGTGGTCCGGCCCGCACATGTGGGCTCGCTGGTTCTGCTCCCCGAAGAGCTGTGAATTGCTATCTGGAGTGAACCGCTACCACCAGCAGTACCTGTACAAGGTCCCGAACGGCTACTGCGGCATCGGCGTCGCCCGCCCGTCGACCTGATCTCCGGCGAGGCGTAGACCTGCGGAGACAGCGGGTCTGTCTAGATAACGGTGTATCTCGATGTTGATTGGTTAGCGGGTGGCCGGAGTCAGACGGCCTTCGAAGGTGATGGCGAAGGCGTTCAGGGCCGCCTTCCAGCGGGTGATCCAGCGTTTGCGGCCCTTACCGGTCGGGTCCAGGCTCATGATCGCCATGTAGACGCACTTGAGCGCGGCCTGCTCGTTCGGGAAGTGACCGCGGGCCTTGACCGCCCGCCGGATCCGGGCGTTGACCGACTCGATCGCGTTGGTCGAGCAGATCACCCGGCGGATCTCGGTGTCGAAGTTGAGGAAGGGCACGAACTCGGCCCAGGCGTCCTCCCACAACTTCACGATCGCCGGATACCTGCCGCCCCACAGCTCGGCGAACTCGTAGAACCGCTCGAGCGCGGACGCCTCGGTCGGCGCGGTGTAGACCGGCTTGAGCGCCTTGGCGATGGCGTCCCAGTGCTGGCGGGCGGCATACCTGAACGAGGCGCGCAGTAGGTGAACGACGCACGTCTGGACGACGGCTTGGGGCCAGACGGTCTCGATGGCCTGCGGCAGCCCTTTGAGGCCGTCGCAGACCACCATCAGCGCATCGGTGACGCCGCGGTTCTTGATCTCGGTCAGCACGTGCAGCCAGAACTTGGCGCCCTCGCCGCCGTCGCCGGCCCACAAGCCGAGGATGTCGCGCTCGCCGTCGACGGTGACGGCCAGCGCCACGTAGATGGGCCGGTTGGCCACCTGGCCGTCACGCAGCTTGGCTCTGTCGCAGATTGCGTGATCCTTGGTTCGTCGGTCTGGTTGCAGGTTCCCGGAAGGAATAATGATCTTCGTGTCTTGCGCATTGGATTGACGTTCTGCTTCCGCACCTGACGGTTCTGACCGTGGAGGATGCCAAGCGCGAGGGCGGGATAGTGAGTATTCGTGCTCGGGTAAGCGGGGTGCGAGCGGCGTGTACGAGCTGTGGCGGCGTATCGGCTCGGGTTCACGGCAGGTACGTGCGCCGGCTCAAGGACGCCGTGGTGGGTGGTGCCTGCGTGATCATCGAGTTGGTGGTCAGGCGTTTTCGCTGTGTGAGCGTCAAGTGTCCGGTGAAGACGTTCGCCGAGCAGGTGCCGGGCCTGACCCGGCCGCATGCGCGCTTCACCGACACCCTGCAGCAGGTGCTGGCATCGATAGGAATGGAGTTGGCGGGCCGGGCCGGCGTTCGCCTGGCAGCCTCGCTGGGTCTGCAAGTGGGCCGTGACACCCTGCTGCGTCGCGTCAGGGCTTTGCCTGAGCAGCCGATCGGACACGTGCGAGTGCTGGGTGTCGATGACTTCGCCACACGTAAGGGTCACCGCTACGGCACGATCATGGTGGATCTGGAAACCCGCAGGGTCGTGGACATGATCGACGGCAGGGACGGGGGCGCTCTGGCAGCGTGGCTGCGTGACCACCCGTTACCGGAGGTAATCTGCCGAGATCGAGCAGGCGGCTACGCTGACGGGGCACGCCAAGGCGCACCCGACGCAGTGCAAGTGGCAGACCGGTTCCATCTGTGGCAGAACCTCGGCCAGGCCGTGGAGAAGGACGTCGCCACCGTCCGCCACGACCTCGCACCAGCGCTGGCCGCCGAGGTCGCAGCCACCTGCACCGCCGACCCACCACCCGTGATGCACCACCGCGAGCTCAAAGTCGTCACCCGACTGCGTCAACATCACGCCGCGGTGCATGAGCTGCTGAAACAAGGTCTCAGCAAGGCAGCCATCGGCCGAGAGCTTAGCCTGCACCCCGCAACCGTCCGCAAGCTGGCCAACGCCGCCGAGGTCGACACTGTGATCGCCATGAGTCAAAACCGTGCCAGCATCCTGGACGGATACCACGAACACCTGCACCGCCGCTGGAACGAGGGCATTCGAAACGCCGCCCAGCTCACCCGAGAGATCACCACGCTCGGATACTCCGGCACCGAGCAGCAAGTGCAACGCTACCTACGGCGCTTTCGCACCGGTGCCGGTCAGATCGCCATCCCCGCCCCCAGGCCGCCTTCGGGCCGCGACATCACCCGCTGGATCATGTCCAACCCCGACAACCTGAGCTCCGACGATGCCGGTCAGCTGCAAACCCTTCGCAAACGCAGCCGCGCTCTGACCCGGCTGGCCCGGCACGTCCAGGACTTCGCCCTCATGATGACCCAGCTCCACGGCCACCAGCTCGACGCCTGGATCTCCGCGGCCGAAAAGGATTCATTCACCGCGCTGGCTTCCTTCGCCCGCAACCTCCGCCGGGATCTCGATGCTGTCCGCAACGGCCTGACACTGCCTCACAGCTCCGGCCCTGTCGAAGGGCACGTCAATCGCGTCAAGATGCTCAAACGACAAATGTTCGGCCGCGCGAAACTTGACCTGCTACGCAAACGCACCCTGCGTTCCGCCTAGATCACGCAATCTGCGACAGAGCCCGCAGCTTGACGTGGATGGCATCGATGAAGATCACCGGATAGACCGGGTCGAGCGGCCGGTTCTGCCATTCGGCCATGCCGTCCAGCACCTTGTCGGTAATCGTGGAGATGGTCTGCTTGGAGACTTCGGCTCCGTAGACCTCGGCCAGATGCGCGGAGATCTCGCCGGTGGTCAGCCCCTTGGCGGCCAGCGAGATCACCATCTCATCGACACCGGACAGGCGCCGCTGCCGCTTGCGCACGATCTTCGGCTCGAAGCTGCCGTCCCGATCACGCGGCACGGTGATCTCGACCGGCCCGACATCGGTGAGGACGGTCTTGGACCGGCCGCCGTTGCGGGTGTTGCCGGTCTCGTTGCCGGAGCGTTCGTGCTTGTCATGGCCGAGATGGTCGGTGATCTCACCCTCCAGCGCGGACTCCAGCACCAGCTTGGTCAGCCGGCCCAGCAGCCCGTTCTCACCGACCAGTTCCACGCCTTCGGCGCGGGCCTGATCGACCAGCCGGGTCACCAGCTCTCGATCCGTCGAATCGTCCGGCTTCTTGCGCGCCACCGCGGCGTCCTCCAGGTCGATCTCCGTCGATGCCTGGATCACAGTACTCATCAGGTGTGCCTCCATGATCAGGAGTTACACCGTTGTTCTTACAGTCCCGAGACAGCTGAAATCTGACCCGTGATCGCCCGGTCTGTCCGGCGCCGATCATGGGTCAGCGCCGATTTCGGTGGTAGGGCTGCTGCGGATACTGCGAGGAGCGGGTGTCGCCATGACAGACGTGCAGGCCAAGCGAGTTCAGCCGGGGAGCATCGATGCCGAGGTAGCCGGCCGCGCGGTGCGCCGGATCAAGGACTACCTCATGCGGTATCCCGAGCAGCCGATCGTTCGAGTCGCGGGTGAGCACGGAGGTGAGGATCCGTTGATCCTGCCTTGCGAAGCCGTGAGTCTGCTCGCCTTCATCCTTGCTCAAGCAGCCGAAGGACGCGGAGTCACGGTCATTCCGTCGCATGCCGAGCTGACGACACAGCAAGCGGCGGACATGCTGAACGTCTCGCGCCCATACCTGATCAAGCTGCTGGAGACGGGAGAGATGACGTCGGCTGATCAGCTCGCTGCCCTGGGGCAAGAGCTGGGTGTCTGAGCAGCACAACCTTGCCGCCAACCAGCCCGACATCCCTGAAGAAAAGCTCGGCGAGCTTTCGCTGCCTGATGAACTCGCCGCTGCCCTTCGAGCGGGTTGAAGTCGGCGCCGGGCCTCCTGCCCGTCGGCTGACGTTCGGAGACGCGTAGGAATAGGTAGCGGCCGGATCCTTGCGCGCAGCACGAAGACCGGTATTTTGCTACTTCGAGTAGTAAACTAAGCTCATGAGCATGCCAGAACGGGACTTCGCCCCAGGAGACGGCCCGGCCGCCAAGGTCAGTGTGTCTCTGAGAACGGGCAACATTCGCGCCGTCCGAGAGCGAGTCGGGGCCCGCGGGTTTTCCGCCTACGTCGATGCCGCGGTGGAGCGTCAGATCGAGCGGGATCTCTTGGAGGAGGCTCTGCAGGCGAACGAGGCCGCTGCCGGACCGATCCCACAGTCTTTGCGTGATGAGGCGGCGGAACTGTTCCGCCGCGTCAAGTCGGCCCCTGAGCTCCAAGAGGGGGACGGATGGCGCGCGCACGAAGCAGGTTGAGCGCCGGCACCCTTGTTCTCGACTGCGACGGGCTCGTGAAGTGGTGTGAGGCCGACCAGCGAGTGACAGCGTTCGTACGGGAGGCGCAGGACAACGACTTTCGGGTTGTGGTCAGCGCGATGACACCGATCGAGGCACAAGACGTCCGTGTCAGAAGCGATCGTCTCAGGTGGTATCTGTCCCGGCTGAAGATCGAGCCCGTGACTGAGGACATCTCGTCGTGCGCGATCGAGCTTCTGCGGGATACCGGCCTGCACGGTCACAAGTACGCCATTGACGCTGTGGTCGCGGCCACCGCACTGCGCTCGGTACGTCCGGCCATTGTTCTGACATCCGACGAGGACGACATGAGCAGTCTGTGCGGGAAAGCGGTGCTGGTGGCTTCTACCTGAGGCGATCAGGGTTGTCATCCGTCAGGTCCTGACCGTTTCCGCGGTGACTGCGTTGTGGTGTCGAGACGGGCGGGGCGGCTCCGACCTTCTGGTGAAGGCGTCGGACGGCGGCGCTGGGCGGCGAAGGAGGCGTGCGATGGGCAAGGTCGTGCTGGATGTGTCGATGTCGCTGGACGGGTTCACGGCCGGGCCGAACGTCAGGGCGGACGAGCCCATGGGGGACGGCGGTGAACGGCTGCACGAGTGGATGGCCGGGGAAGGGCCGGACGGCGCGGTCGACATCGATGTCCGCCGGCAGGTGGACGCGGCGGTGGGGGCCACCGTCATCGGACGGCGTACCTTCGACCTCGGCGTGGGCCCGTGGGGCGGCACGCCATGGCCCGGCGTCCCGAGCTTCGTGGTCACCCACCGGATCAGGGAGGACCTTCTCGGCGACAACGGCGGGACGTTCGCGTTCGACGGACTGGAGGCCGCGGTCCGGCGCGCCAAGGACGCCGCGGGGGACAAGGTCGTCCTGGTGCTGGGCGCGGACGTCGCGCGGCAACTGCTGCGGGCCGGCCTGCTCGACGAGGTGCACATCCACCTCGTTCCGCTGCTGCTGGGGGCGGGCACGCCGTTGTTCGCCGGGGAACGCGCCGAGCTGATCCCGAAGGGGAAACCCGTCACAGGGGCGGTGACCCACCTGAGCTACCGGGTCTCGTAGCTTGACGCTTGTTCATAAGAGATGTACCACCTCTGGGTGCGGGAGCTGCCCGGAGATCTGATCGGCCCTGTTCGGTGGCGTTGGTTAATCGGTTTCGGGGCTGGTGGGGGAGGCTTTACGGTGGCGGGGTGACTCAGGTGATCGTGCTCAACGGTGGTTCCAGTTCGGGGAAGTCGGGGATCGCCCGGTGTCTGCAGGCGGTGCTGCCGGATCCCTGGCTGAGTCTCAGCGTTGACACGCTGGTCGACGCGATGCCCCTGTCCTTGCGGTCGTCGGATGCCGGGATCGAGTTCGGCGCGGACGGTGAAGTGATCGTGGGGCCGGAGTTCGGGAAGCTGGACGCGGCGTGGTCGGAGGGGGTCGCCGCGATGGCGCGCGCCGGCGCCCGGATCGTCGTCGACGACGTCTTCCTCGGGGGAGCGGCGTCCCAGCAGCGGTGGCAGAAGCGTTTCGACGGGCTGGACGTGTTGTGGGTGGGCGTCCGGTGCGACAGCGCGGTGGCGACGGGCCGGGAGATGGCGCGCGGCGACCGGGTCGCCGGGATGGCCGCGTTGCAGGCGGAGGTCGTCCACGAGGGCGTGTACTACGACCTGGAGGTGGACACCACGCATCGCGAGGCCCTGGACTGCGCCCGCGTCATCGCCGGGCGGGTCACCCGGGCTCAGTGACGCAGGCGGCGGAGGGCGGCGGCCGACGGGCTGCCGGGGGCCGGGTGGTAGGCGATGATGACCTGGCCGTCCGTGCCGGCCACGTCCAGGGTGTGGCGGTGCAGGGTCAGCGGGCCGGCGACGGGGTGGTGGAATTCCTTGGTCTCGTCGCGGGTCGGGCGGACGTCGTGGCGGGCCCACAGGCGGCGGAAGTCCTCGCTGGACGACGAGAGCTCTTCGACCAGGTCCCGCAGGGCCGGATCGGCGGCGGTGGCGACGGCGCGCAGGGCGGCCACCGAGCCGGCCGCGACGGCCTCCCACCGCGGGAACAGGTCGCGGGTGCCCGGGTCCAGGAAGACGTCCCGGACGAGGTTGTGACCGGGGCGGTACATGGGGGCGAGGGCGACGGCGGTGGCGTTGGCCGCCAGCACGTCGAAGCGCCGGCCGCGCAGGTAGGCGGGGATGTCCGTCCAGGCGTCGAGCAGGTGCCGGGTGCCGGGGGCGGCGCGTTCCGGTGAGCGGTGCGGCGGCCGGGCCGGCCGTTTCGACGTGGCGCGGGCCAGGGCGTGCAGGTGGGCCGTGAGGTCGGGGTCGAGGCGCAGGGCGGCGCCGAGCGCGTCGAGGACCTGCTCGGAGGGGTGGCGGTCGCGGCCCTGCTCCAGACGGGTCAGGTAGGCGAGACTCACCCCGGCGAGCGTGGCGAGCTCGTCGCGGCGCAGGCCGGCGACCCGGCGGCGTCCGGTCGAGGGCAGTCCGACGTCCTCCGGGCGCACCCGCGCGCGGCGGGCCTGGAGGAAGCTGCCTAGGGCGTTCATGACGTCCGCCAGTGTACGTACGCCCGCGGCGGCGAGGGTGCACCCTGTCGCGGTACTGGTTAGCCCGATGGGCCCTCGGCAGAGTCGTCGGCATGACACGAAACCTGACCTGGTTCATCACGGGCGCCTCCCGCGGCCTCGGGAACGTGTGGACGCGGGCGGCGCTGCGGCGTGGCGACCGGGTGGTCGCCACCGCGCGGGACGTCGCCGCGCTCAAGCCGCTCGCCGACGAGTTCGGCGACGCTGTCCTCCCCCTGACGCTGGACGTCACCGACCGGCGGGCCGCCTTCGCCGCGGTGGCGCGGGGCGTCGAGCGGTACGGCGGGATCGACGTGGCCGTCAACAACGCCGGGTACGGCCTGTTCGGAGCAGTGGAGGAGGTCACCGAGGCCCAGGCGAGGGCGCAACTGGAGACCAACCTCTTCGGCGCGCTCTGGGTCACCCAGGCCGTGCTGCCCGGGATGCGCGAGCGTGGGAGGGGCCACATCCTCCAGGTGTCGAGCCTCGGCGGCGTCGCCGCGTTCCCGATGCTGGGGCTCTACCACGCGTCCAAGTGGGGCCTGGAGGCGTTCAGCGAGTCGCTCGCCCAGGAGGCGGCCTCGTCGGGGATCCGGGTGACGATCATCGAGCCCGGCCCGTACGGCACCGACTGGGGCGGGGCATCGGCCGTGCACGCCGAGCCGCTGCCGGCCTACGACCAGGTGCGGGAGGCGCGCCGGGCCGCCGCCGCGAGCAGGGAGCCGATCGATCCCGAGGTCACCGCGGACGCGGTGCTCGCGGTCGTGGACGCGGAACGGCCGCCGCCGCGGGTGTTCCTCGGCGGGTACTGCCTGCCGATCGTCGAGCGGGCCTACGCGGACCGCCTGGCCGGCTGGCGGGAGTGGCAGGCGTTGTCGGAGTCCGCGGGTTGAGGCGTTCTTCGCGGGGCCGACCGGCCGGGTTCACGCGCTGGTCAACCCGCTACCACTCTTGCGCTATGTGCCGATGGTCTGCTTTGGGGCGTTCTTTCTGTTCTTAGCCGAAGGCTGCCTAAATGACAGACTCTGTGCAAGAGGATGAGGTTCGCCGGGCCGCACAGCACACCCGACGCCGCTTCCTCACCGTCAGCGGGGCCGCGATGGCGCTCGCGTTCGGTACGAACCTCGCCTCCCGCGCCACCGCCGAGGCCGTGGCGGTCAACCTGCGCTCGGACCCGTTCACGCTCGGTGTGGCCTCGGGGGACCCGCTCCCGACGGCGGTGGTGCTCTGGACCCGCCTCGCCCCGGAGATCTTCGACCCGATGGGCGGAATGCCGGACAAGACGTTCCAGGTCCAGTGGCAGGTGGCGACGGACGAGCGGTTCCGGCACGTCGTACGCGCCGGAACGGCGACCGCCCGGCCGGAGTACCGCCACTCGGTACACGTGGACGCCCGCGGCCTGGAGCCGGGCCGGGAGTACTTCTACCGCTTCCGCTCCGGGAACCACCTCAGCCCGGCAGGGCGGACGAAGACCGCGCCCGAGCGCCGGGCCTCGGCGCTGCGGTTCGGGATCGCCTCCTGCCAGGCGTACCCGGACGGCTACTACACCGCGTACCGGCACCTGGCGGAGGAGGACCTCGACGTCCTGCTCTTCCTCGGCGACTACCTGTACGAGAACGCCGTGAACACGGTGGCGGGAGACCGGTTCGACACCTCCGCCGACGTGCCCGACTTCTTCCAGACCTCGCCGGTCACGCTCGACCAGTACCGGCTGTTCTACTCGCTCTACAAGGCCGACCCCGACCTGCAGGCCGGGCACGCGGCCCTGCCGTGGATCGTCACCTGGGACGACCACGAGGTCGTGGACAACTACGCCGGCGCGGTCAAGGGCGCCATCCCGACCGCGGACTTCCTCGTGCAGCGCGCCAACGCCTACCGGGCGTACTGGGAGCACATGCCGCTGCGGACGGAGCAGCTGCCGCAAGGCCCGGACGCCCGGCTGTACCGGCGCTTCGACTTCGGCGACCTGATGCAGGTCAGCGTGCTCGACACCCGGCAGTACCGCAACGCCGCGCCGAGCCCCACCATCACCGGCGAGGAGCAGATGAACTGGCTGCTCGACGGGCTGGGCGAGTCGCGGGCGCGCTGGAACGTCATCGCCAACCAGGTGATGATGGCCGAGCAGCGCACCACGCTCACCGACCCGCCCCGGCTCAACGTGGACGCCTGGGACGGCTTCACCGAGGACCGCCGGCGGCTCTTCGACGGCATCGTGGAGCGCGGGGTCGAAGGCGTCTGCGTCGTCACCGGCGACACCCACACCAACTACGCCAACGACCTGAAGCAGAACTTCGCCGACCCGAACGCGCGGACGGTCGGCGTCGAGTTCGTCGGCACCTCGATCAGCAGCGGACGCGACGGGTTCGACACCAGCCCCCAGCTGGACCTCCAGCTGCAGGCCAACCCGAACACCAAGTTCGTCAACGGGCAGCGCGGTTACGTCACCTTCGAGGTGAACCGGGACCGGATGCGCGCCGACTATCGGGTCCTGCCGTACGTGACCCAGCCCGGGGCGCCTGTCTCGACCCGGACCTCCTTTGTCGTCGAGCGGGCCGAGCCCGGCCTGAAGGATGTGTGACGATGACCCGTCTCCCCTCCGCGCGCCGCGCGTGGAATGTGCCGGCGGTCCTGGTGGCGGCGGCGGTCCTCATGGCGGCCCCGGCGTACGCGAGCGCTCCAGGTCACGGGAGGCCGCCCGGGGAGCCGGCCGTCCAGGTCACGATCGGCTCGCCGGAGCTGGACATCGCCACCGGCCAGTGCGCCGGCGCCCCGATCACGGTGCGGCTGACCAACCCGGGTGAGCAGGCCGTCTACGCCGACGCCACGCTGTCGGCGCCCGACGACCTCGTCCTGCAGCGCACCATGATCTCGACGTATCTGCCGGCGGGTTACACCGCCCAGGTCGCCGTCCCGGTGATGGCGCCGCTGGAGACCGAGCCGGGGACGTACCCGGTCAAGGTCTCGGCGGGCCGGTCGACGGCGAGCGCGTCGGTGGCCGTGACCGCCACGGCGCCCGACCCGAGCGGCAACCTCGCCCGGTCGGCGTCGAAGATCTCCGCGTCCAGCGTCCACTCGGGGTACCCGCTCTGCGGCGCCGTCGACGGCGACACCGACAGCGAGCACTGGGGCACCTCCACCGGCTGGAACGACGGCAACTCGACCATCTGGCCGGACTGGTTCGAGCTGCAGTGGAACGAGCCGCAGACCGTCGGTCGCGTCACCCTGCACACCCTCAACAGCACGCGGTACCCGGTCGCCCGCTACGGGCTGAAGGACTGGGACGTCCAGACGCTCGTGGACGGCCAGTGGAAGACCATCGCCTCGGTGCGCGGCAACACCCAGGGGGTCGTCGACACGGCCTTCGAGCCCGTGCGGACGAACGCCCTGCGGGTGCTGCTGCTGGCGGGCAACGGCGGCAACGACTACTCCCGCATCGTCGAAGTCCAGGCGTTCGCCTCCTGATTGGAGGAAAGGTCTTCACTGTGTGTAGTGGTCAACTACTATCTGTGACCAAGGGGTGGCAAAGAAACGGCCCCTTGATCTCACAGGAGGTTGACCATGCGACGTATCTCCATGATCCTCTGCCCGCTCGCCGTGGCGGCCGCGCTGGCCGTCCCGCAGGCCGCGCAGGCGGCGGAGGGTGTGCTGATCATCAACGAGGAGTCGTTCGTCGATCCCAGCGGTTGCTATCCGATCAGCGGGGACCCGCTCTACATCACCAACAGGACCGACACCCCGGTGTACGTGCACTACGGCGAGAACTGCACGGGCGCCATCGTGACGGTGGTCGGCGCCGGTGAGTCGCAGGCGTCCCAGCACGAGGAGGGCAAGAGCTTCCGCATCAGGTAGGGACCGCCCTGGACCGCACCCAGGGCGCGGCGCCCTCTGCTCCCCTTTCGAGGGGGTAGGGGGCGCCTTTTTGCGTGTTTGACACCACTGTCATCTTGTGCGAGCCTGTCAAAGATGACAACGGTGTCAAACATGCGTGTTCTGCCGCATGGACGCCGGACCCTCAGCGTCACTCACCCCGAACCCCCGAGGAAGTTCTGTGCGGCAGTCAGTCAACGAAGCGCCACCGGAGGCCACCGGCGCGGCGCGGCGCGGGTCCACGGTGTTGGTGGCCGTCAGCGTGATTCTGCTGGCGGTGAACCTGCGCCCGGCCCTGGTCGCGGTCTCCCCGCTGCTCGGCAACATCCGGGCGGACACCGGCATGTCCGCCACCACGGCGGGGCTGCTGACGACGCTGCCGGTGGTGTGCTTCGGCGTTCTGTCGCCGTTCGCGCCGCGGATCGGCGACCGGCTGGGGGCGAACGTCGCCCTGTTGCTCGCGATGGTGGTGCTCGTGGCCGGCACGGCCCTGCGGCTGCTGCCCTCGATGACCGCCCTGCTGCTCGGCAGCGTCGTCATCGGCCTGGCCCTCGCCGTGGCGAACGTGCTGCTGCCCAGCGTCATCAAGCGGGAGTTCCCGTCGAGGGCCGCGCTCATGTCCGGGGTCTACTCGATGTCGATGTTCGGCGGGGCCGCGCTCGCCGCCGGGGTGACGGTGCCCGTCCAGCACGCCGCCGACCTCGGCTGGCGAGCCGCGCTGGCGTTCTGGGGGCTGCTCGGCGTGGCGGGCGTGCTCGTGTGGTTGCCGCAGGTGTCGCGCCGTGCCGGCGCGCCGGCACGGGTGGCGGAGAACCGGCCGGTACGGGGGCTGTGGCGGCACCCCGTGGCCTGGGCGGTCGCCGTGTTCTTCACGGGGACGACGCTGATCTTCTACGCCTCGTCCGCCTGGCTGCCCACCATGCTGACCGACGCCGGCCTGCCGAGCGGCACGGCCGGCTGGATGCTCTCGTTCATGAGCCTGGTGGCGATCGCCGGGGCGTTCTTCACGCCGATCCTGACCGGGCGCAACGTGCCGTCCGGAGTGCTCGTGGTGCTGAGCGCGCTGCTGACCATGGCGGGGTTCGCCGGCGTTCTGACGGCCCCGGAGACCGCGACGTACCTGTGGATGGCGCTGCTCGGGCTCGGGCAGGGCGCGATGCTCAGCCTGTCGGTGCTGTTCTTCGTGCTGCGCGCCCCGGACGCCCGGCACACGGCGCAGTTGTCCAGCATGTCGCAGTGTGCCGGGTACATCCTCGGCTCTGTCGGCCCCTCCGCCGTGGGCGCCGTCCACCAGTGGACCGGCGACTGGACCGTGCCGTTGGTCGTCCTGATCGTGCTGGGGATTC
This sequence comes from Nonomuraea aridisoli, assembly GCF_003236395.1. GTDB lineage: Bacteria > Actinomycetota > Actinomycetes > Streptosporangiales > Streptosporangiaceae > Nonomuraea > Nonomuraea aridisoli. The sequence continues at coordinate 12,241 of NZ_POUD01000084.1, forward strand.
CGATGATCTGGTCGGGGCTGGGTTCGGCCCGGAAGCGCTACGCGTCGTACGAGATCACCTGAAGGTATGCGGGGGGTGTCATTTCATGACAAATCCCGCTGTGGTTTGATCGACCCTGCCGCGGGGGCGGGGGCCCGTGCGGATTTCGTTCTCAGGGGGATGTGTTCTCGATGATCAAAAGTGTCGTCCGCCGATTCGCCGTCGCGGCGGTCGCCGGAGCGTTGAGCGCCACCGGCGCGGCGAGCGCCGCGCACGCCGCCACCGCGGGTGAACCCCGCGAGGCCGCCTGCCCGCCCTCGGCCACCGCCGTCGGCTTCAGCGACGCGCTCGACAAGATCACGATCGGCGCCACCAAGGTCGGCGGCCTGTCGGCGCTCGCCTACGACCGGGTCTCCCGGGAGTACGTCAGCGTGGAGGACCGCAGCGGCACCGACGCCGCGCGCCTGTTCTTCTTCCGCGACCCCGCCAAGCCGGAGATCACCCGGTCGCTCCCGCTGACCAAGCAGGACGGCACCGCCTACGACGTCGGCAACTTCGACGGCGAGGGCGTGGCCGTGCTGCCGGACGGCGACTACCTGGTCAGCTCGGAGACCGAGCCGTCGATCATGATCTTCGACCGTTCGGGCAGGCAGCGCGGCTCGCTGGAGGTACCGGCCCGCTTCCGGATCGCCCCGAACGGGGAAGGCGCCGACAACGCCGGGCTGGAGGGGCTGAGCGTCTCGCCGGACGGCCGGTACGTGTTCGCCGCGATGGAGGGCACACTGAGCGGCGACAAGCCCGCCACCGGGGAAGGCGTCTGGCGGCGCCTGCTGGTGTACCGGGCCGAGCACGACGGCGGCTACGCGCTCACCCGCCAGATCGGCTACCGCGTCGACCCCGGCAACCGCATCGCCGAGGTCGCGGCCTACGGTGACGGGCGGCTCCTCGTCATGGAGGCGGCCTACGACGCGGCCATGGGCAACTCCGTCCGGCTGTACGCCGTGCGCGGCGCGGACCGGGCCTCCGACGTGAGCGCGGTGCGCGACCTGTCCGCCGCGCCGTCGCAGGCCGTCGTACGCAAGAAGCTCGTCTCCGACCTGGTGCACTGCCCGTCGCTGGGAGCCACCAGCCCCGAACCGCAGACCAACCCCCTCATGGACAACTACGAAGGGCTGCAGGTGGACGTGTCCGACGGCCGGCACCGCGCCCGGCTCCACCTCATCAGCGACGACAACTTCAACGCCCTCCAGGTCACGCGGGTCCTGACCCTCACCGCCCGCCTGCCCTGACGGCTTCCCGTACGCGTCGCCGCCTTCGCCGGCGCGGACGCCAGGGGCACCCGGCGTCCGCGCCGGTCCAGGTGATTAGCTGGACGTGTGGCCGTCACGGTGGCGCTGGCCGGAGACACGATGCTCGGGCGCGGAGTGGCCGAGCGGATCGACCACGCCCCTGACGTGCGGCGGTTCTTCTCCGGCGACGTACGCGCGCTGGTGGCCGGGGCCGACCTCTTCCTGCTCAACCTGGAGTGCTGCGTCTCCGACCGCGGGGAGCCCTGGCCGGCCCCCGGCAAGCCGTTCTTCTTCCGCGCCCCGCCGCAGGCCGCCGACCTGCTGGCGGAGCTCGGCGTCGGCTGCGTCACGCTGGCCAACAACCACGCGCTCGACTACGGCTACGACGCGCTGGCCGACACGTTCGCCCATCTGTCCCGGGCGGGCATCCGGTACGTGGGCGCGGGGGCGTGCGACGCGGCCGCCCACCGTCCGGCCGTGCTGACCGCCGGCGGGCTGCGGCTCGGCGTCGTCGGCTTCAGCGACCACCCCTCCGACTTCGCGGCCCGCGCCGACCGCCCCGGCATCGCGTACGCGCGGCCGGCCGGGCGCGGGCTGCCGCCCTGGCTGCAGGAGACCCTCGCCGGGCTGCGCCCGCAGGCGGACGTGGTGCTGGCGACGCCGCACTGGGGGCCCAACATGGTCGCCGAGCCCCGCGCCGCGGTGCGAGCCACGGCCGCCGCGCTGCTGGCGGCGGGCGCCGACCTGGTGGCCGGCCATTCCGCGCACGTCTTCCACGGCGTGGCCCCGCCCGTCCTGTACGACCTGGGCGACTTCATCGACGACTACGCCGTGGACCCGTACCTGCGCAACGACCTCAGCCTGCTGTGGCTCGTCACCCTCGACGTACGCGGCCCCGTCCGGGTGACGGCCTTCCCCCTCAAACTGGACTACACCTTCACCCGCCTGGCCGACCCCGCCGACCGCATCTGGATCCGCGACCGCCTCGCCACCGCCTGCGCCGCGATGGGCACCCACGTCCACGACGAAGGCACCTCCATCACCATCGACCTCTGACCCTCTGTCGAGAAACCCGCGGGCGGTGGCCGAACGCGCGGCGCGCCTGGGACGGGTGCGCGTCACCCACCGTGACGCCCCTGACTTCTACCTCACGGCGGCGGACCGCGAAGAGGAACACGAGCGTACGCTGACCGCGGCGTCCCGGCTGTTCCTCGCCTTGCTGAATCGCCGGGGCGGTCGCGGAGGTGGCGGGCGTGCGGGCGGTCTCCCTCACACCGGAGCAGGCCGCCGCCTCGTCCGGCCCGGCGGCCGAGGCGCTCACCCGCTCGTCCCCGCTGGACGCCTCGCGGGCCCGCCGGATCTTCGGCTGGGCTCCCGCGAGTCCGGACTGCTGACGGACCTGGCGTCCGGCTCGTACGCCTGATCACTCACCCCCGCGAAACCAGCGGCCGGCCGCCGGCAGGAGCAGGCAGACGATCACGCTCAGCGGGAAGAGCGTGTTCGGTCCGATCAGCCGGGGCCAGGTCAGCTCGTCGTCGATGGCGAGAATGCAGACGGAGGCCACGACGACGACGGACTCGGTCGTCACGATCGCCCACCGGAGCATGCTGGTGCGGCCGTTCCAGCGGTGGAGGAACCAGCCGACGAGACCTGTGACGCCGCCGGCGTAGACGCCCACGATAAGGATGGGCCAGGCGAACGTCGAGGCGAAGGCGGCGACCCAGACGGCAAGGCCCACGAGGCCGAACGCGACTTGGAGGGTCATGAGGAATCTCGCCGTTTTCGCGGCGGCCGGCATTTGCTCCGGCCCGACGTTGATCACATCGCCATTGTGAGGCAAAACCGGGCCCGCGAACCAGGCGTGAACCGGTCGTTTCAGGGAGGCGGACATTCGCGGGCGGTCACCGTCCCAGGTGGACACGGGGATTTTCGCAATGGATATTGGAAGGGAGCGGAGGTGTTTCATGGACGTACGTCTTGACCATCTCGTCTGCTGGGTCTCCGACCCGCTCGCTTCCCTGCACTTCTACGAGCAGGTCATCGGCCTGCCCGGAGTGAGAGCCGACGAGTTCCGCGACGGGAAGGCGCCTTTCCCTAGCGTGCGGATCTCACCCGGGACCATCATCGATCTGATGGCCTTCGAGGCGATGCGGGGAGTGGACGAGGGCACGGGAGTGAAGGGCAGCGCCGGGCATCCGGTGAACCATTTCTGCCTGGCGGTGAGCAAGGAGGAGTTCGACGAGCTGAAGCGCAGGCTGAAACAGCACGACGTCGAGATCACCGGCGACTCGACGAATTCTTTCGGGGCTCGCGGGATCGCGCCCGAGACCATTTACTTTCCCGATCCCGACGGCAACGTGATCGAGGTCCGCTGGTACGAATGAGAAGTGTCGGCCGCATCTGGTACACAGGCTGGCATGGGTGTGAGCGTCGATGAGTTCCTCGGGCTGCTGGACGAGTTGCCCGAGGTGCGGATGAGCCAGGGCGGAGAGTGGGTCGGCCTCAAGGTGCACGACAAGGGGTTCGGCTACCTGTGGGAGGCGACCGAGACCGTCGGGCTCAAGGCCACGATCGAGGAGCAGATCGCGCTCGTGTCCGAGCGGCCCGAGGTGTTCGAGGTGCAGTTCACCGCGGGGCGGTTCGGGTGGGTCGTGGTCCACCTCGACAAGATCGACGCCGAGGAGTTGTTCGAGCTCATGGTCGAGGCGTGGTCCCTGACCGCGCCCAAGGAGCTCGTGGAGGAGTTCGAGGCCACCCATCCCATCGGCCAGAAGGTGCAATCAGGGTAATCTCCGACATTGTGCACATCCGGCTGCGGAAGTGGCGCGAAAGCGACGCGCCCGTCGTCTTACGGGCCTTCCAGGCGCCCGATCTGCGCCGGCAGGCGTCCTGGCCGGTCGTCACCCTCCAGGACGCCGTGGGCTGGATCTCCTCCTGGCCGGGCGCGGGGCACGCCTTCGCCGTGACGGCCGAGGGCCGGGTGGTCGGTAACGTGGCGGTGAGCGGGATCGACGACCAGGGCAACGGCTGGGTGTCCTACTGGGTGGTGCCCGAGGCCCGGGGGCGGGGGATCGCCGTGGCGGCGACCCGGCTGCTGGCGCGCTGGGCCTTCGACGAGCGGGGGCTACTACGGCTGGAGCTGCGGCACCGTACGGACAACCCGGCATCGTGCCGGGTGGCCACCAAGGCGGGGTTCCGTCCCCAGGGCGTCGAGCACGGCAGGCTCGGTGACGAAGGCGTCCCCTACGCCGTCGAACGTCACGCCCGCCTCGCCACCGACTGACCGGCGAGCCGGTCGCCCGACCGTCCGGGTGGTCAGGCGGGGGGAGGCTGAATTACCCTTTTCGGGTGGACGGCGAGAGTCTGGCCGCGGTCGGGTTGCTGGAAGCCCTGAGCCGGGCGTCGGAGATTCTCGCGGAATTACGTCATCCCTTCGTGAGAAGCGAGCATTTTTCGTATTTCCTCCCCTCCGGCGGTGCCCGTGTCGGGGCCGCGTTCATCCTGCCGGACGGCCGTGAGGTGCGTTTCGAGGTCTCGATCGTGGCCGCCGGCGACGCCTTCCACGTCGAGGGCGGCATCACCGCCGAGGACGAGACCCTGCTGGAGTTGCCGCGCAGGACCGTCAAGGACATTCGTGAGGGCGTGGCCGTCCTGGACGACTACGTGGCGGAGGTGGCGGCGCCCGCCGGGCCGGTGCTCGACCGCTTACTGGAGGAGATCGCCTAACTGTCAGACAATCAATTGGACAACGGTGTCTGATTGTCAGACAATGAACGGCATGAACAAGGGTCCGCTCGCCGTGGTCGGCGCCGCCGTGCTCTGGGGCACGGCCGGAACCGCCGGACTGCTCGTCTCCGCGGACTCCGTCGCCCTGGCCGCCGCCCGGCTGGTCATCGGCGGAGCGGCCCTCGCCGTCGTGGCGCGGGCGGCCGCGCGGCGGTCCACGAAGCTCATCACCCCTGGCCTGCTGCTGGGCGCGGTCGCCGTCGCGGCCTACCAGCTCTGCTTCTTCGCCGCCGTCAGCCGTACGGGGGTCGCGATCGGCACCGTCGTCGCCATCGGCAGCGGGCCGGTGTTCACGGGGTTGCTCTCCTGGGTCCTGCACGGCAGGCGGCCGAGCGGGCGGTGGGCGGTGGCCACCACGGCGGCCGTCTGCGGTTGCGCGGCGCTCATCGTCGGCGGCGGGACGCAGGCCGGCGCGCAGGTGGTCTCCGGGACGTTGTTCGCCCTGCTGGGCGGGCTGCTCTACGCCTTCTACGCCGTCATGGCGGCCGGCGCGATCGGCCGGGGAGCCGAGTCGAACGCCGTGATGGGCGTGATGTTCGGCGGCGCCGCGATCATCATGCTGCCCGTGCTGGCGCTGCACGGCGCCGCCTGGCTGACGGAGCCGCGCGCGTTGCTCGCCGTCCTCTACTTGGGCCTCGGCACCACGGCGCTGTCCTACCTCCTTTACGGCCTCGGGCTGCGCACCACCCCCGTGGCCTCGGCCGCCACGCTGGCCCTGGCCGAGCCGGCCGTCGCCGCGCTGCTCGGCCTGGTCGTGCTGGGCGAGCGGCTGACCCCGGTGTCCGTCGCCGGTCTCGTCCTGCTCGCCCTGGCTCTGGTCGCGGTCGCCGTACCGGAAAAGCAGGAAAGGAAAGCCGTACCGGAAAGGGAGCTAGAGTCACGGGCGTGACGTTGCCGCTCAGACCTGTCTCCACCGTCGGCGCGCTGGCCGACGCCCTGCGCAGCAGGGTGCTGTCCGGGGAGATCGCGCCCGGCACCACGCTGCCCGAGCAGGAGATCGCCGCCTCCTACGGCGTGGCCAGGCCGACCGTCAGGGAGGCGCTGGCCACGCTGGTCCACGAGGGGCTGCTCCGGCGCGAGCGCAACCGCAGCGCGTACGTCCCCGAGGTGACACTCGCGGACCTCGACGACCTCATGTACGTCCGCCGCCCGCTCGAGGACCTCATGGCGCAGGCCATGGCCGGGCACGACGTGCCGCAGGCCGAGGCCGCGCTGCACCGCATGGCCGCGCTGCCGGCCGACGCGCCCTGGTCGGAGACCGTGGCCGAGCACATGGCGCTGCACGAGGCGCTGATCCGCGCGGTCGGCAGCCCCCGCCTGGAGCGCCTCTACGGCGTGCTGGCCGCCGAGACCAGACTCGGGCTCGTCCGGCTGCGCGAGGTCTACGGCGACCGCGACGTCCTGGTCCGCGAGCACCGCGAGCTGCTCGACGCGATCGCGAACGGCCCGCGCGACGCGGCGCGGGCGGCCGTGGCCGAACACCTGAGCCATTCCTGGGGCGAGCGACGCGACGGATGAGACGGTTGGGACGGGCCTGAGCACCATTGGGCGGGAACCCTTGCGGTACCGCCCCGGAAGTCGCAAGAATCGCGGCCATGCACGGCAATCCGATGCCGGACTCCTACGTGTACGTCACGGAAGAGGGCGTCACCCGTCACTACGCGGACGGCAGCGTGGAGGCTCTCGCCTGGGAGGACGTGGTGGAGGTCCGTGTCGTCACCGAAGCCGGGGCGGACGTCCACTACATCCTGCTCGACCGCGACGGCGAAGGCTGCGTCGTGCCGCGTTCGGCCACGGACGCGACGTTCCTCGCGAGGTTGCGCTATCTGCCGGATTTCGACCTCGAACGGCTGAACGTGGCCGCCGATTCGGCGCACGACGGCGTGGTGGTCGTCTGGCGCAGCCCCGACCCGCCGTCCGCGCTGCCGGACCTCGAGTACGACTGACCGGCCGGGAGCCCCAGGGGCGGCAAAAGCGGCATAGGCCCTGTGTGGTGAAATTTCGGACCATGGATGTGGGACGTCCCGGGCCGGGGTATCGACGGTGAAGGCACTCGTGCTCGCCGGGGGATCGGGCACACGGTTGCGGCCCATCACGTACACGTCGGCCAAACAGCTCGTCCCCGTCGCCAACAAACCCGTCCTGTTCTACGGCCTGGAGGCGGTCGCGGCGGCCGGGATCGCCGAGGTGGGCCTGGTCGTCGGCGACACGCAGGCGGAGATCGAGGCGGCCGTGGGCGACGGCTCGGCGTTCGGGCTGCGGGTGACGTACCTGCGGCAGGAGGCGCCCCTCGGGCTCGCCCATGGCGTGCTGATCGCCCGCGAGTTCCTGGGCGACGAGGACTTCGTCATGTACCTCGGCGACAACTTCGTCGTCGGCGGCATCACCGATCTCGTGGACAAGTTCACCCGCGAACGGCCGGCCGCGCAGATCATGCTCACCAAGGTCTCCGACCCGCGCCGGTTCGGCGTCGCCGAGCTCGACGCCGAGGGCCGCCTGATCGGCCTGGAGGAGAAGCCCGCCCGTCCCAAGAGCGACCTGGCGCTGGCCGGCGTCTACCTGTTCAGCCCGGCGGTGCACGAGGTGGTCGCGCGGCTGAAGCCGTCGCGGCGGGGCGAGCTGGAGATCATCGACGCCATCCAGGGGCTGGTCGACCGGGGCCTGCGCGTCGAATCGTCGGTGATCTCCGGATACTGGAAGGACACCGGGAACGTCACCGACATGCTGGAGGTCAACCGGCTGGTCCTGGAGTCGGTCGAGAGCCACGTGCGCGGGCACGTCGACGCGGCCAGCGAGCTGGTCGGCCGCGTGGTCGTCGAGCACGGCGCGGTGGTCGAGCGCTCCCGCGTGGTCGGCCCGGTCGTCATCGGCGCCGGGGCGGCGATCGTGGACAGCTACGTCGGCCCCTTCACCTCCATCGGCGCCGGCTGCCGGATCACCGGCAGCGAGATCGAGTACTCGATCGTCCTGCCCCGCGCCTCCATCGCCGGCGTCGGCCGCATCGAGTCGTCGCTGATCGGCCACGACGTCGAGGTCACCCCCGCACCCCACACGCCCAGAGCCCACCGTCTCGTGCTGGGCGATCACAGCAAGGTTCAGATCAGCTCATGACGCGGATCCTGGTGACCGGGGGCGCGGGCTTCATCGGCTCCCACTTCGTCCGCGGCCTGACCGGCGCGCACGTCACCGTCCTCGACAAGCTCACGTACGCGGGCAACCGGGCCAACCTCGACGGGGTGCCGCACGACTTCGTGCACGGCGACATCTGCGACGCGGGGCTGCTGGCCGAGGTCGTCCCCGGGCACGACCTCGTGGTCAACTTCGCCGCCGAGTCCCACGTCGACCGGTCGATCGCGGAGGCGGCGGCGTTCATGCGCACCAACGCGCTCGGCGTCCAGACGCTGCTGCAGGCGTGCCTGGACGCCGGCGTGCCGAAGGTGGTGCAGGTCTCGACCGACGAGGTGTACGGCTCGATCGACGTCGGCTCGTGGGACGAGAACGCGCCGGTGCGCCCGCGGTCGCCGTACGCGGCCTCGAAGGCGTCCGGCGACCTCGTCGCCCGCGCGTACGCCATCACGTACGGGCTGGACGTCTCGATCACCCGGTGCGGCAACAACTACGGGCCCCGGCAGTACCCGGAGAAGATCATCCCGCTGTTCGTCACGAACCTGCTGCGCGGCCGGAAGGTGCCGCTGTACGGCGACGGCGGCAACGTCCGCGACTGGGTCCATGTCGAGGACCACTGCGCCGGCATCCGCCTGGTCGCCGAGAAGGGCGAGCCCGGCGAGGTCTACCACATCGGGGGCACCGCCGAGCTGACCAACCGGGACCTCACCGCCCGCCTGCTGGCCGCCTGCGGCCGGGACTGGGACCTGGTCGAGCACGTCGAGGACCGCAAGGGCCACGACCGCAGGTACTCGCTGGACGACTCCAAGCTGCGGGCGCTCGGTTACGGGCCGCGGATCCCGTTCGAGCAGGGGCTGGCGGACACCGTCCGCTGGTACGCCGAGCACCGCGACTGGTGGGAGCGCTGACACGCGAAAGGGGCCCGCTCCATCGGAGCAGGCCCCTTCACGTCGCGTACGTCTAGCCGATGCGCCAGGTGTCGCCGCCCATCAGCAGCTCACTCAGGTCGCCGGGGCCCTGCTGGGCCACGGCGTCCTCCAGCTGCTCGGCCATGAGCACGTCGTACGACGGCCGGTCGACGCTGCGGAAGATGCCGATCGGCACGTGCTCGAACGCCGGCTCGTCCAGCCTGCTGAGCGCGAAGGCCACCGACGGGTCGGGGTTGTGGGCGTCGTGCACGAGGATCTGGTCCGCGCTCACGCTGTCGCGGGCCACGACCTCGACGCCGCCGTTCGCGCCCCGCACGACCGCCTTCGTGGCGCTCACGATCGGCTGGTCGTGCTCCAGCCGCAGCGTGATGTCGTCGCGGACCTCCGGGTCCTTCAGCTGCTCGAAGGCGTTGTCGTTGAAGATGTTGCAGTTCTGGTAGATCTCCACCAGCGACGTGCCGCGGTGGGCGGTCGCCTCGCGCAGCACCGACTGCAGGTGCTTGCGGTCGGAGTCGATGGTGCGGGCCACGAACGACGCCTCGGCGCCGATGGCCAGCGAGATCGGGTTGAACGGCTTGTCCAGCGAGCCCATCGGCGTCGACTTGGTGATCTTGCCGATCTCGGAGGTGGGGGAGTACTGGCCCTTCGTCAGGCCGTAGATCCTGTTGTTGAACAGCAGGATGTTCAGGTTGACGTTGCGGCGCAGCGCGTGGATCAGGTGGTTGCCGCCGATCGACAGCGCGTCGCCGTCACCCGTGATCACCCACACGCTCAGGTCGGGCCGCGAGGCCGCGAGCCCGGTCGCGATCGCCGGCGCACGCCCGTGGATCGAGTGCATGCCGTAGGTGTTGAGGTAGTACGGGAACCGCGACGAGCAGCCGATGCCCGAGACGAACACGATGTTCTCGCGCTTGAGGCCCAGCTCCGGCAGGAAGCTCTGCACCGCGGCCAGGATCGCGTAGTCACCGCAACCCGGGCACCAGCGCACCTCCTGGTCGGACTTGAAGTCCTTCAGGGTCTGCTTGACGTCGGTCTTGGGGATGAGCGCGAGGCCCTTCCCGTTGACGAGCTCAGTCACTGTCGATCACGTCCTGGATGACTCCGGCCAGCTCCTCGGCCTTGAACGGGAGCCCGCGCACACGGTTGTAGCTGATCACGTCGACGAGGTACCGCGCCCGCAGCAGCAGGGCGAGCTGGCCGAGGTTGATCTCGGGCAGCAGCACCTTGTCGTAGCGCTTGAGCACGTCGCCGGTGTTGGCGGGCAGCGGGTTGAGGTGGCGCAGGTGGGCCTGGGCGACCTTGCCGCCGCCGTTCCTGATGCGCCGCACGGCCGCGGCGATCGGGCCGTACGTCGAGCCCCAGCCGATCACCAGCACCTTGGCGTCGCCGTCGGGGTCGTCGACCTCCAGCTCGGGCACGTCGATGCCGGCGATCTTGGCGGCGCGCGTGCGGACCATCAGGTCGTGGTTGTTGGGGTCGTAGGAGATGTTGCCGGTGCCGTCGGCCTTCTCGATGCCGCCGATGCGGTGTTCGAGCCCCGGCGTGCCGGGGATGGCCCACGGGCGGGCGAGCGTCTCGCCGTCCCGCTTGTACGGCAGGAACGCGCCGTCCTCGCCGTTCGGCTCGGTGGTGAACTCCTGCGAGATGTCGGGCAGCTCGGAGACCTCGGGCAGCCGCCACGGCTCGGAGCCGTTGGCGAGGTAGCCGTCGGACAGCAGCATGACCGGCGTGCGGTATTTCACCGCGATGCGGGCCGCCTCGATGGCCGCGTCGAAGCAGTCGCTCGGCGACATCGGCGCCACGATCGGCACCGGCGACTCGCCGTTGCGGCCGAACATGGCCATCAGCAGGTCGGTCTGCTCGGTCTTGGTCGGCATGCCGGTGCTCGGCCCTGCCCGCTGCACGTCCACGATGATCAGGGGCAGCTCGGTGGTGACCGCGAGGCCGACCGTCTCCGCCTTCAGCGCCACGCCGGGCCCCGAGGTGGTGGTCACGCCCAGCGCCCCGCCGAACGCGGCCCCGAGCGCCGCGCCGACGCCGGCGATCTCGTCCTCCGCCTGGAAGGTGCGCACGCCGAACCGCTTGTGCCGCGACAACTCGTGCAGGATGTCGCTGGCCGGGGTGATCGGGTACGAGCCCAGGAACAGCGGCAGCTTCGCCTGCACACTGGCGGCGATCAGGCCGTAGGCGAGGGCCTGGTTGCCGGAGATGTTGCGGTAGACGCCCGGCGCCAGCCGGGCCGGCTTGACCTCGTAGGAGACCGAGAAGGACTCGGTGGTCTCGCCGTAGTTCCAGCCCGCCTGGAAGGCCGCGATGTTGGCCTTGGCGATGTCGGGCTTCTTGGCGAACTTCTGCTCGAGGAACTTGATGGTGTGCTCGGTCGGCCGATGGTAGAGCCACGACAGCAGGCCGAGGGCGAACATGTTCTTCGACCGTTCGGCGTCCTTCTTGGACAGGTCGAAGTCCTCGAGCGCCTTGACGGTGAGGGACGTCAGGGCCACCGCGTGCACCCGCCACTCGCGCAGCGAGTCGTCCTCCAGCGGGTTGGTCGCGTATCCGACCTTCTGCAGGTTGCGCTTGGTGAACTCGTCGGTGTTCGCGATGATGTCGGCGCCCCGCGGCAGGTCGGGCAGGTTCGCCTTGAGCGCCGCCGGGTTCATGGCCACGAGCACGTTCGGCGCGTCGCCGGGTGTGAGGATGTCGTGGTCGGCGAAGTGGAGCTGGAAGCTCGACACGCCGGGAAGGGTGCCTGCGGGGGCGCGGATCTCGGCGGGGAAGTTGGGCAACGTCGACAGGTCGTTGCCGAACTCCGCCGTGCCCGCCGTGAAGCGGTCGCCGGTGAGCTGCATGCCGTCGCCGGAGTCACCGGCGAACCTGATGATCACGCGGTCGAGTTGCTGGACCTGCTTAGTCACAGATCAGACCTCCTCGACGCGCCACTGCGCGGTTGCCTTAGGCGCGTTCTCTTTGTCCATGCTAGATCCTCGGAAGGTCACGCGTTTGCATGCCGCGCTCGGCGGGTAAACGCGGTCGGAGTCAGTCAGGCTGAGGCGGGAGAACGACGACACAGCCCAGACGCAAGCCTGCAGAGGTCGACATGCAGGCGGGCGAACAGGACGGTTCGGGTCACGAGCGCCAACTATACGTCCCCCCACACGTGTTTTACGTCAGGGGTTGCTTACCGGAAGCGCGCTCCCCGACCGGTACAGGCGGCCGGCCTGCATCCCCACCGCGCCGTACAACTCTGGAACGGTCACGAAGGTGTAACCCTTCCCGCGCAGCCGTTTGAGGATGTCCGGAACCGCGTCTACGGACGCCTGATGGATGTCGTGCATGAGAATGATCGCACCTGGATGGGCTCCACGCACGGCTCGGTCCGCTATGTCGCGCGGATCGCCCCCGCTTTCGTCCTGCGTGTCCACGTTCCCGGTGACCAGGGACAGCCCCATCCGGGCCGCGACGGAGACCAGGTCGGGGCCGGTGGTCCCGTACGGCGGGCGCAGCAGCCGCGGGGTCTGCCCGATGGCCGCCGACACCGCGGCGTCGGTGAGCCGGAGCGATTCGGCGATCTTGCTGCTGGTCTGCTTCGACAGGTCCCGGTGCGACCAGCTGTGGCCGCCGACGAGGTGGCCCTCATTGCTCATGCGGTGCAGGAGCGCGGGCTGTGCGGCGGCGTTCGCGCCGAGGACGAAGAACGTGGCCCGCGCCTGCTGCCTGCGCAGGATGTCGAGCAGTTCGCCGGTGTACATGCCCGGCCCGTCGTCGAACGTCAGCGCCACGCACTTGGCCACCGAGCAGTCCACGCTGCCGGCCCGGCTGCTGACCGCGTCGGGGTCGGCGGTGGGCACCATCCGCGGTGTCTCGTACGGCGTGGCCCGCTGGGCGGCGTCCCGCACCGCCGCCTGGGCCCGGCGCCCGAGGTCCGACAGCAGCGGCGCGGCCTGATCCCGCGGCACGGCCACGGCCAGGCGGCCGAGCGAGCACGGCCCGATCTGGCAGTCGTCGAACTCGACGACGAGGTCGCCGGATCGGTTGAAGGCCATCGAGTCGAACACCTCGCCGCTCGCCGTCACGCTGTCCTGCTCGACCTGGGAGCCGCGCTTGCCCAGCTGCTCCTTGACCAGGGCCGTGAGCTCTTCGAGCGCGCGCTTCCCGGCGAGCAGGCCGGTGGAGCCGACGGTCTTGCCGGTGCGCGGGTCGAACCAGAACGTCCGCATGGAGTTGCCCCAGTCGGCGCCCACGTACTCACCGGTGCGCAGCCGTACCCCGATGGCCTGGGAGGAGACGGCGGGGAGCTGCCAGTCGACGTTCAGCTCGACCCGGGGGTAGGCGGCGTGGCCCTCGGTACGCTGGTTGAAGTTCGCCAGCTGCCGCTCGGCCTGGTGGCGCAGGGCCTTGTTGAGGGCGGGGGCGGCGGCGATGACGGGATAGTTGACGTGCGCGTAGCGGTTGCCGGGGGAGTCACCCTCGGTCAGCGTTCCGACGGACAGGCCGGCGACGGTCGCGGGGTCCACGAAGTCGATCATCGTGGGCTCTGCCGGGACCATGACGTGCCTGCCTGGGGAGGCGGCGGCCAGGCCGCAGCCGGAGGCCGAGAGGGCCAGCAGAGCGATTCCGGAGAAGAACCGCGCCTTATGCATGCATGTCAGCGTATGGGGCCAATGTGCCTATTTACCTTCATTTTGGAGGATGGGACCCGAGCCTTTGACCGGGCTGGGTATGAGGGTGCGTCGGGGTTACGATCGCCTCATGGACGGCTACTTCGGGTCGTACGCGCTCGTCGCCGCGCTGCTCGCGCTGGGCGTCGCGATCGTGGCCGGAGCCCTGCTGGCCAACCGGCTCCTGCGCCCGTCCCGGCCCACGCCCGAGAAGCTGACGACGTACGAGTGCGGGGTCGATCCCGTCGGCGAGGGGTGGGCCCAGTCGCAGGTGCGCTACTACGTCTTCACGTACCTGTACGTCGTCTTCGCCGTCGACGCCGTCTTCCTCTTTCCGTGGGCCACCGTGTTCGACGCCCCCGGCTACGGGATGACCACCCTGGTCGAGATGTTCGTCTTCCTCGGCTTCATCGCCCTCGGCATCGTCTACGCCTGGCGCAAACGTGTCCTCAGCTGGACTTAGCGGCGACCGGCCCGGGCTTACGGGCGACTGGCCTGGGCTTACGGGCGACTGGTCGCCTGTCACCGGCGGTGAGTCGGGAGCGGTCGTCCTGCGCGGTCCGGACGCCTATGCCAAGTGCGTGCCGGCTTCCGGGGCGGCCGAGCTGGAGGGCGAGCGCGATCGGGTCGCCTGGCTGGTGGAGCGCGGCGTGCCGGGGCCTCGGGTGCTCGACTGGCACTCCGATGACACGGGCGCCTGCCTGGTGACCAGTGCCGTCGCGGGCGTGCCCGCCGACCAGATGCCGGCCGCGGAGTTGCGGATCGCCTGGGAGCACATCGCGGACGCGGTCCGGCGGCTGCATGAGGTGCCCGTGGGGGATTGCCCGTTCCGCCGGGATCTGGACACCATGGTCGCGGTGGCGCGCGACGTCGTGGCCCGCGGCGCGGTGAACCCCGAGTTCCTGCCCGAGGACCAGCAGCGGACGCCGCCCTCCGAGTTGCTGGCCCGGCTCGTCCCGCAGCTCGCGCGGCGACGCGACCAGGAGGCCCTCGACCTGGTCCTCTGCCACGGAGACCTGTGCCTGCCCAACATCATCCTCGACCCGCGGACGCTGGACGTGTCGGGCTTCGTCGACCTGGGCCGCCTCGGGCCGGCCGACCGGTACGCCGACCTGGCCCTGCTGCTCACCAACGCCCGCGAGACCTGGGAGGACGAGGAACGGGCGCTGGCCGCGGACCTGGCCTTCGCCGAGAGGTACGGCGTCACCCTCGATCACGACCGCCTGCGCTTCTACCTCCATCTCGACCCGCTCACCTGGGGCTGACCGGCACCTGCTGGATCGTTACCCGGCTGTGCCCCGCGCTCTGGCATCTTGCCGTGCTGTGATCGCTTGCCCCCAGTGCGACCAGCCGCTCAGGACCGAGCCCTCCTATCCGAGCTGGTGCCCATCATGCGACTGGAACGTCGTCCGCGGCCCTTCCCCGGAAAAGACGCGCTTCGCCCGCTTACAGGCCAGACTCGTCCGCGGCCTCTACAACGACATCACCAACCCACAGCGCACCACACCCGCCCCCACTCACGAAACGACGACGCCCTCCGGTGAGCCTGAGCGCGGAACGACGACGGGAGGCGGTGAGCCCGCACGCGGGATGGTGGCGGGAGGCGGTGAGCCCGCACGCGGGACGGTGGCGGTAGGTGGTGAGCCCGCGCCCGGAATGGCGGTAGGTGGTGAGCCTGGGTGCGGAACGGCTACGGTAGCGGGTGAGCCCGCGCCCGGGGCGACGTCGGGAGGCGGTGAGCCGACTGCGCTTGGAGCAGTGGTGGGAGCCTCTCAGCCGACTGCCCGTGGAGCGGCCGCGAGTAAAGGGGCGGCCGGAGCCGGTGAGCCCAGCGCGCGAGTTCCCACCGCCGCTCCATGCGCGAGTGACTTGCCGGCTGTGCTGCCTGCGGCCGCCGTTCCACGGGTGAGCGACTCATCGGCTGCGCTGCCTTCCACCACCGCTCCACGCGCGACCGACCCACCGGACGCGCCACCTTCCACCGCCGCTTCGCCGGCAGCCAACTCGTCCGCGCCCACCATCGTTGAGAGTCCGGCCGGCTCTTGGACTTTCGATTCACCGGCTCCGCGCGCAGGCTCAGCGGCTCCCACCGCCGTTAGCGGGCGGGGAGGCGGTGTGGCGGGCGGAGCGGCGCGGGTCGCCGTGTATGCCCTCGCATTCCTGACCCACCTGCTCTGCCCCGCGTTCTTCCTGATCGGCGTGTACTTCGTGACGCGCTGGAGCTTCGTGTCTTTCGTGCTGGCGTTCATCGCGTTCGACCTGGCCTGGCTGCTGCGGCCACGGCCCGCACCGTTCCCCGCCGGCGGCGAGCCTCTCACCCGCGAGGCGGCCCCCGGCCTGTTCGCCCTGCTCGACCGCATCGGCGCCGAGGTGGGCGCGCCCCGGACCGACCTGGTCGCCGTCAGCGGCGCGGTCAACGCGTCGTTCGGGACGTACGGCTGGCGGCGCCGGCGCGTGGTCGAGATCGGCTACCCGTTGTGGCTCGTCCTGACCCCGCGAGAACGCGTCGCGCTGCTCGCCCACGAGATGGCCCACTCCAGCAACGGCGACGGCCGGTACGGGGTCGTCGTCGGCAGCGCCCTCCACTCGCTCGACGTGCTGCGGGACGTGACCAAGTTCGACTGGCAGGAGGGCGACGGCGTGGGCCGTCTGGTGGCCGAGGCCCTGCTGGCGGTCCTCGGGCTCCCGGTCAGAGGGCTCATCGTGGCGATGGAGCTGCTGCTGTATCGCTCGTCGCAGCGGGCCGAATACCGCGCCGACGAGCTCGCGGCCCGGGCGGCGGGCACGACGGCCACGATCTCGCTCCTCGACGCGCTGATCACCAGGGTGGAGTCGGTCCGCTACTTCCTGGAGGCGAGTGTGATCGCCACCAAGACCGACGGTCTGTGGGCGGCGATCCGTTCGCAGGCGGAAAGCCTCCCGGAGTCCGAACGCGAACGCCGCCGCCGCGCCGCCCGCCTGGAGGAACTGCGGGTGGACCGTACGCACCCGCCCACGTACCTGCGGATGTCCCGCCTGGCCGCACTCCCGTACGAGGAGGGCCGCGTCCGCCACGCCCAGGAGCCCGCCGACACGATCGACACAGAGCTGACCCCGCTCGCCACCCGCGTCGCCAAGGCCATCAGAGAGAACGCCCAATCCGCCCTCTACTACTGACCCCCATACGCCGGCCGCCCCTCGTACACCGGCTGGTCCCGTACGTGGTCGATCCGGCGCATGCCGATTGACCTGCGTACACCGGCCGACCCCGTACGGGGCTGACCCGGGTACGCGGGCTGGCGGGAGTGACCGGTGGCTCAGGGAACCGGGACTTCGCCGGTGGCGCCGGTCCCCGCTCGCCGCGGGGATCGGCCGGCGCGGCAGGGCCAAATGTCCGTAGACGTAACCCCCGTCCCAGGAAGATTCCTTTGCCTGACCTGGGATCCGCGCAAGAATGGTCACATGGCAGCAACGGAACTCCCGACACCCACCGTCGGCCCGGTCTCCAAATTGGCGCCCAAGCCGATGCGCTTCGTGCTCAACTGGGGCCGCCGCTATTCGCTGTGGGTGTTCAACTTCGGGCTGGCCTGCTGCGCCATCGAGTTCATCGCGGCCTCCACCAGCCGCCACGACTTCATCCGCTTCGGCGTGATCCCGTTCGCGAACGGCCCCCGGCAGGCCGACCTCATGATCGTCTCCGGCACCGTCACCGACAAGATGGCCCCGGCCGTCAAGCGCCTCTACGAGCAGATGCCCGACCCCAAGTACGTGATCTCGTTCGGCGCCTGCTCCAACACCGGCGGCCCCTACTGGGACTCCTACTGCGTCACCAACGGCGTCGACCAGATCATCCCGGTCGACGTCTACGTGCCCGGCTGCCCGCCCCGCCCGGAGGCCCTGCTGTACGGCATCACGAAACTCCAGGAGAAGATCGCGGCCGAGCACCTCGGCGACCGCTACGGCGCGGAGCGCGCGTGAACGGCCTCGCGGAGCGGTTCGGCGACCGCGCCCGCGTCTCCGAGTCGTACGGCGACACCACGGTCGACGTGGCCCCCGCCGACTGGATCGAGCTGCTGACGTACGTACGCGACGACCTCGGATACGCCTTCTTCGACTGGCTGACCGGCGTGGACGAGCCACCCGAGTCGTTCGCGGTGGTGGCGCACGTCTACAACCCGGCGGCCGGCCGGCGGCTGCTCCTGCGCACCCGCGTGCCGCGCGACGCCCCGCACCTGCCCAGCGCCGTCACCGTCTACCGCGGCGCGAACTGGCACGAGCGCGAGACGTACGAGATGTTCGGTGTGATCTTCGACGGGCACCCCAACCTGGTGCCCCTGCTGCTCCCGGACGGCTTCGAAGGACACCCGCTGCGGAAAGACTTCATCCTGGCCGCCCGCGTGGCCAAGCCCTGGCCCGGTGCCAAGGAGCCCGGCGAGTCGGGCCACGGCGCGCCGAGCCGCCGCAAGACCCTTCCGCCTGGAGTCCCGGCCGACTGGGGGCCGCCCGATGCTTGACGTGGTGCTGAGCTTCGCCGTCATTCTCGTCGTCTTCCTGGCGCTGCCGCTGATCGTGGGGCAGACCGAGCACAAGGTCATGGCTCACATGCAGTCGCGGCTCGGCCCGATGTACGCCGGCGGCTTCCACGGGTGGGCGCAGCTCATCGCCGACGGGGTGAAGTTCGCCCAGAAGGAGGACGTCATCCCGGCCGCGGCCGACCGCCGCGTCTTCATGATCGCGCCCGGCGTGGCGCTCGTTCCGTACCTCGTCGTCCTGATCGTCATCCCGTTCGACCGCGACTTCGTGGGCGTGGACCTCGACCTCGGCCTCTTCTTCGTCCTCGCCGTCATGGGCGTCGGCGTGCTCGGCTCGATCATGGCCGGGTGGGCGTCGGCCAACAAGTATTCGGTGCTCGGCGGCATGCGTTCGGCCGCCCAGCTCATGTCGTACGAGCTGCCCCTCGTGCTGGCCGCCTCGTCGGTGGCCATGGCGGCGGGCACCCTGTCGCTGCCCGGGATCGTCGAGGCGTGGCAGTGGTGGTGGCTGCCGTGGCAGGCGATCGCGGGCGTGGTCTTCTTCCTGGCGGGGCTGGCCGAGCTGCGCCGCCCGCCGTTCGACATGCCGATCGCCGAGTCGGAGATCATCATGGGCCCGATGACGGAGTACACGGGCATGCGCTTCGCGCTGTTCATGCTGGCCGAGTACGCCGGGATCGTGGTGTTGTCGTTCCTCACCACCGTGTTGTTCCTCGGCGGCTGGCAGGGCCCGCTGCTGCCCGGCTGGTTGTGGACGCTGGTGAAGGTCTTCGTGCTGGCGTTCGCGGTCATCTGGGTGCGTGTGACGTTCCCCCGGCTGCGTGAGGACCAGCTGCAGAAGCTCGCCTGGGCCGTGCTGGTGCCGCTGGCGCTCGTCCAGCTGGCCCTCACCGGGGTCGTCAAGGTGCTGATCTGACGCGGCTCAGCGGACGATCGCCAGCATCACGTCCGACGCCGACGGCCGGTCGGCGGCCCGCTTGCTCAGGCACGCCCCCACGACCCCGCGTAACGCGGGCGGCAACGGCGACAGGTCGGGGTGGAAGTTGAGCACCCGGTTGAACACGGCCGGCACGGTGTCCTCCCCGAACGCCGGCCGCCCCGTCGCGGCGAACATCATCGTCACCGCCCAGCTGAACACGTCGGACGCCGGCCCCACCGCCTCCCCGGTCAGCTGCTCGGGAGACATGTAGGGCGGGGTGCCGATCATCTTGCCGGTCGTCACGGTCACCTGGTCGAGCGCCCGCGCGATCCCGAAGTCGATCACGCGCGGTCCGTCGGGGCCGATCAGCACGTTGCTCGGCTTGAAGTCACGATGCACGACCCCGGCCTTGTGGATGGCCGCCAGCGCCCCGGACGTGGACAACGCCAGCCGCGTCAGGCTGTCCTCGTCGCGCGGCCCGTGCCTGCGTACGAGCTGCTCCAGCGAGGGGCCTTCCACGTATTCGCTGACGATGTACGCGTGCGGGCCGCCGATGTTCACGTCGAGCACGCGGGCTGTGGAAAACGTCGCCACCCGCCGGGCCGCCTCCACCTCCCGCGCGAACCTGGCCCGCGCCGTGTTGTCGACCAGGTCGTGCAGCACCTTGACGGCGACCCGCACGCCGTTGGGCGCCATGGCGAGGTAGACCGCGCCCTGCCCGCCC